>NZ_JBSFJC010000027.1:0-80957 GCF_053597855.1 Kitasatospora sp. NPDC001225 | reverse complement strand
CACCGATCAGCTCACCTCGGCCTCGATCACCGGCGCGCAGATCGCCGTCGAGGTGCTGATCGTGCGCACCTTCACCCCGATCGTGGCCGGCCTAGACGGTGACGGACTCCCGGGCCGGGGCCGGCTCCGGGGCGGCGGTCACGAGCTTGCTGCCCTCGACGTCCACGTCCGGTATCAGGCGGTCGAGCCAGCGCGGCAGCCACCAGGCGCGGCGGCCGAGCAGGGCGAGGACGGCCGGGACGATGGTCATCCGGACGATGAAGGCGTCGAAGGCGACGGCCGCGGCGAGGCCCAGGCCCATCATCTTGATCATCGGCTCGCTCATCCCGATGAAGCCCGCGAAGACGGCGATCATGATGAACGCGGCGGCGGTGACCACCCGGGCGTTGTGCCGGAATCCGGTGACGATCGCCTCACCGGGCTCCTCGCCGTGGACGAAGCCCTCGCGGATGCGGGTGACCAGGAACACCTCGTAGTCCATGGCGAGGCCGAAGACCACACCGATCATGAAGATCGGCATCATGCTCATCACCGGGCCGGTCTGCTCCACGCCGATCAGGTTGGCCAGCCAGCCCCACTGGAAGACCGCGACCACGGCGCCGAGCGCGGCGACCACCGACAGCAGGAAGCCGAGCGCCGCCTTCAGCGGGACGAGGAGCGAGCGGAAGACGATCATCAGCAGGATGACGGCGAGGCCGACGACCACGGCGAGGTAGGGCACCAGCGCGTCGGACATCTTCTGCGACACGTCGATGTTCATCGCCGTGGTGCCGCTGACCAGGACCGTCGCCCCGGTGGCCGTCTTCAGGCCGGCCGCGTCGTGGCGGATGGCGTGCACGATGTCCTTGGTCTCGGCCTCGCTCGGGCCGGTCGCCGGGACGGCGTTGAGCAGGGCCGTGTCGCCCGCCTGGTTGAACATCGGCGGGGTCACCGCGATGACCCCGGGCAGACCCGAGACCTTCTTGGCGACCTCGTCGGCGGCGGCCTTCGGGTCGGCGACGCCCTTGGCGTCCACCATGACCGTCAGCGGGCCGTTGAAGCCGGGGCCGAAGCCCTCGGAGAGCAGGTCGTACGCACGGCGCTGGGTGGTGGAGGTGGGCTTGGACTCGTCCCCCGGCAGGCCGAGCCGCAGGTCGAGCGCCGGGGCGGCGAGCACCCCGAGGCCGATCACGCCGCCGAGCAGCACCGCGAGCGGGCGGCGCAGGATGAAGCGGGCCCAGCGGGCACCGCCGTTCTCCTTCGCGCCCGGGGCCGCCGCACCGCGGGCCTTGCGGGCCTTGCGCGGCAGCACCTTGCGGCCGAGGAAGCCGAGCAGCGCGGGCACCAGGGTGAGCGCGACCAGCACGGCTATGACGACCGTCCCGGCGGCGGCCATGCCCATCTTGGCCAGGATCGGGATGCCGACCACGGAGAGGCCGGCGAGCGCGATCACCACGGTGAGGCCCGCGAAGACCACCGCGGACCCGGCCGTGCCGACCGCCCGGCCCGCCGCCTCCTGGGGCGTCCGGCCCTCGGCGAGCTCGGCGCGGTAGCGGGAGACGATGAACACCGCGTAGTCGATGCCGACCGCGAGGCCGAGCATCATCGCGAGCGTACCGGTGGTGGTGGAGAGCCCGAGCGTGCTGCCGAGCGCGGTGATCAACGCCATGCCGAGGCCGACGCCGATGACGGCGGTGAGCAGCGGCAGGCCGGCCGCGAGCAGCGAGCCGAAGGTGATCACCAGGACGACGGCGGACAGCGCCATGCCGATCGCCTCGCTGCTGCCGCCCGCGTCGGGCTTGGCCATCAGCGCGGTGCCGCCGATCTCGACCTTGAGGCCGGCGTCCCGGCCGTGCTGGGCGGCCTGCTCGAGGGTGTCGGTGGCGGTCTTGGAGACCTCGCCGGCCTTGGCGGAGTAGCTCACCGTGGCGTAGGCGGTGGTGCCGTCCGCGGAGACGGCGCCCTTCATCTTGAACGGGTCCACCGCGCTGGTGACCTGCTCGGAGCCGGCGAGCTCGCCGACCGTGCGCTCGACGGCCTGCTGGTTCGGCGCGGCGGTGATCTTCTGGCCGGAGGGGGCGACGAACACCAGGCGCGCCGAGGCCCCGTCGGCGTGGCCGCCGGGGAAGCGCTCGTTCATCAGGTCGAAGGCCTTCTGCGCCTCCGTGCCGGGCATCGCGAAGCCGTCGTCGGGTGCGGCGGGCGCCTTGGCCGCGAGGACTCCGACGGCCGCCAGCACGGCGGCCCAGAGGAAGGTCACCAGCCGGCGCCGGACGAAGGTCCATCGGCCCAGACGGTAGAGGAACGTGGCCACGGGAGAGCGGACTCCTTCGGATGCGGTTCTCGGGATCGGGAGGTGCCGCGGCCGGCCGGACGTCCTGGTGGACGCGGTCCGCCGCAGCATGACCAATCCTTGATCGCCGACCCCTACTCCGTCGTCGTCCCTGCGCAGGCCGTTTGCGTACTGCGGACGCAGTAGTGCCCTCCCCCGTACGGAGGAGCGCGCGTCCTACCCCGGAAGCAGCCCCTGGACCTGCGGCGGAAGCAGATCCGGTCACCCGTGCGGTCCGCGGCGGCGGGCCGCGGGCCGGTGGGCGAAGTAGCGTGATGTGCCTGACCCGTCCGCTGACGTGCGGTTCGGGAGGATCCGACCCGATCGGTGCTGCTTTCGCAGCCCGCCGCCGGAGGTGCCCCATGGGCGTTCCAGCCGCCCGCATCGTGTTCGACGAGAGCGACCGTGCGGCCGTCGCCGAAGCGGTGACCGAGATGCTCACCACCGGCGCGCTGACCCTCGGTCCGTGGACCGAGCGCTTCGAGCAGGCCTTCGCCACCGAGCACGGCGCCTCGCACGCCGTCGCGGTGAGCAGCGGCACGGCGGCGCTGGAGGTGATCCTGCGCGGCATCGACGTCCGGGGCCGCGACGTGGTCGTCCCCGCCGTCACCTTCTACGCGACCGCCGGCGCGGTGGTGCACGCGGGCGGGCGTCCGGTCTTCGCCGACGTCGACCCGGCCACCCTCGCGCTCTCCCCCGAGACCCTGGAGGCGGCGCTCACCCCGGACACCGCCGCCGTCGTCCTGGTGCACATCGGCGGGCTGGTCGGCCCGCAGGTCACCGCGGTGCGGGCGCTGTGCGACCGGCGCGGTATCCCGCTGGTCGAGGACGCCGCGCACGCCCACGGCAGCAGCTTCGACGGGCGCGCCGCCGGGACCTTCGGCCTGGCCGGGGCCTTCTCCTTCTACCCGACCAAGGTCACCACCAGCGGCGAGGGCGGGATGATCCTCACCGAGTCGCCGGAGCTGCGCGACGAGGCCCGGATCTACCGCGACCAGGGCAAGGGCTCCTTCACCACCAACCACCACGTGAAGCTCGGCTACTCCTGGCGGATGAGCGAGCCGCACGCCGCGATCGGCTCGGTGCACCTGCGCCGGCTGAAGGAGTTCATCGAGACCCGCCGGGCCGTCGCCCGCCGCTACGACGCGGCGCTGGCCGGGCTGGACGGCCTCGACCCGGTGCTCGAACCGCCCGGCTGCCGGGGCAACTACTACAAGTACGTGGCGCTGCTGCCGTCCGGGGTGGACCGCGCGGAGTTCAAACGGGCGGTGGCCGAGGAGCACGGGGTGCGGCTGTCCGGCGAGGTCTACGACCTGCCGCTGCACCTCCAGCCGGTGCTCGCCCCGTACCGGCGCGGGCCGCTGCCGGTGGCCGAGGACGTCTGCGCCCGGCAGGTCTGCCTGCCGGTGCACTCCGACATGACCGAGGACGAGACGGAGCAGGTGGTCGACGCCGTCTCCGCGGTGTACCGGCGCCTGGCCGGGTAGCCGGAGCGAAGGGAGCAGGATCGTGCGGATAGCCGTCACCGGAGGCTGCGGGTTCATCGGTTCACACGTCGTGGACCACCTGATCGCGGCCGGCCACGACGTCCTCGCGGTGGACACCACCGACAAGTACCTCAACCCGGACGCCGAGCACGCGCGGCTCGACATCCTCGACCTCGGGGCCCTCACCGCGGCGCTGGCCGGCAGCGAGGTGGTCTACCACCTGGCCGCCATGGCCGACGTCGAGCAGGTCTCCGCCGACCCCGTCCGCGCGGTGCGGACCAACATCGACGGCACCGAGGCCGTCCTGGAGGCCGCCCGGCGCAGCGGCCTGAGCCGGACCGTGCTGGCGAGCACCGTCTGGGTCTACGGAGCCGCCCTCACCGACGGACAGATCGACGGCGGCGAACAGGAGCTGGACGAGCACGTGCCGATCGAGCTGGAGCACAGCGGCCATCTGTACGTGGCCACCAAGCTCGCCGCCGAGATGCTGGTGCACAGCTACCGCGAGCTCTACGGGCAGCACTTCACCATCCTGCGCTACGGCATCCCGTACGGCCCCCGGATGCGGGACGAGCTGGTCGTCGCCCGGTTCGTCCAGGCCGCGCTGACCGGTCGGCCGATCACCATCGCCGGGGACGGCCGGCAGAGCCGCAACTTCGTCTACGTCGAGGACCTCGCCGACGCCCACGTCCGGGCCCTCTCCCCCGCCGCCGAGGACCAGACCTTCGCGCTGGAGGGCTCGGCGGCCGTCTCGGTGCGGGACATCGCCGACACCGTGGACGCCCTGCTGGGGCCCGTCACCATCGAGCACATCGACGGGCGGAAGGCCGACTACGCGGGGCGGCGGATCTCCTCGGCGCAGGCGAAGCGGCTGCTGGGCTGGTCGCCGAGCACCAACTTCACCGCCGGCGTGCGGCAGTACGCGGACTGGTACCGGGCCGCCGTCGGCTCGGCCGCCGGCGCCTGACGGGGGCCGCCCGATGCCGCACGCCCTGCTGGTCTCCGGCTCGCTCGGGCAGGGCCACGACGTGATGGCGCAGGCCTGCGCGGACACCCTGCGGGAACGCGGCTGGACCACCGGCACGGTCGACGCCATGGCCCTGCTCGGGCAGCGCTCCGGCGCGGCCGGGGAGGCGGTGTTCCGCCGGCTGCTCGACCTGCCCGGGGTGTACGACGCCTTCCACTTCTCGGCGCTGCGGCCGGGCGCCCGGCTCGCCCTGCTCGCCGACGCGGCGGCCCGCGCCCGGCTGGTCCCGGCGCTGCGGGAGCTGATCGCGGCGCAGCGGCCGCAGCTGGTGGTCTCGGTGTTCGCCACCGCGACCTCGGCGGTCAACCGGCTGCTGCGGCAGGCACCGGAGCGGGAGTTCCGGCACTTCGTGTTCTGCACCGACGTGACGCCGCACCGGCTCTGGGTGCAGGAGGGGACGGACCTGTTCCTGGTCACCTCGGAGGTCGCGGCGTGCGCGGTGCGGCGGTACCGGCCGGACGCCGACGTCGCCGTCGTGCCGGCGCCGCTGCGGCAGCCGTTCTACCGGCCGCCGGAACGGGCCGTGGCGCGCGCCGAGTTGGGCGTACCGGCGGGCGCCGCCTGCGTGCTGCTGATGTCGGGCTCCTGGGGGCTCGGCCCGCTCGCCCGCACCGCCGCCTCGCTGGCCGCCGCAGGCCCGCACGTGCTCGCGGTGGCCGGGCGCAACCGGGAACTGGAGCGCCGGCTGCGGACCGCCGCGCGCCGGGAGCCCCGGCTGCACCCCTTCGGCTACACCGACCGCGTCCCCGCGCTGATGGCCGCCGCCGACCTGGTGGTCACCAGCTCGGGCGACACCTGCAGCGAGGCCCGGGCGCTGGGCCGGCGGCTGCTGCTCCTCGACGTGGTGCAGGGGCACGGGCGCGACAACCTCCAGCACGAGCTGGAGCTCGGCCACGCCGACGTCGCCACCGCCCGCCCCGCCGAGGTGGTCCGCAACGCCCTGGCCGCCCTCGGCCGCCCCGAGCCCGCACCGTCCCCCGGCGCCACACCGGAGGCCTGGCAGGCCGGGTTCGGGGCGGCGCTGCGACGGATGGGGCTGGGCTAGCCGCGCGGGGGACGTGGTGCGGCACGCGGGTGGTGGCCGGTGCGTCCGTCACCCCGGACGGTTCCCCGCGCCCGACGGCACCCGGTGGTCGCGGAGGGGGCCGAGGGTGAGGCGGTGGGTGCGGCAGTGGGCGGCGATCAGTGGGAGGGCGGCGAGGGTGGCGCGCCAGGAGCCGGGGGCGGAGGTGCAGTCGGAGTCGTGCAGCAGGAGGGTGGCGCCGCCGGTGAGGCCGGGGCGGGCGGTCGCGTAGACGGACTCGCCGGTGGCCTCCGCCGTCCAGTCGCGGCCCCAGGCCGTCCACAGCACGCTGCGCAGGCCGAGCCGGCGGGCGGCCAGGGCCGGGCCGGCGGTCAGGACGCCGTACGGCGGGCGGTACCAGCGCGGGCGGGCGCCGCAGAGTTCGGTCACGGCCTCGCTGGCGCGGCGCAGTTCGCGCAGGTCGCGGGCGGGGGCCGGGTACCACTGCTGCCGGTGGTGCCAGCCGTGGACGGCCACCTCGTGGCCGCGCAGGACCAGCTCGCGGCCGAGCCCGGGGGCGCGCTCCAGCATCGCGCCGAGCAGGAAGAAGGTGGCGCGGGCGCCGAGTTCGTCCAGCGCGTCGAGGACGTACGGGGTGCTGGCCGGATCGGGGCCGTCGTCGAAGGTCAGGGCGACGTGGCCGGGCGCGGCGCCTTCGCCGGCGGTGCGGCGGGCCAGGGTGCGGCGCAGTGGCGGCAGGCGGACGGCGGCCGGGGCGAGGTGCAGGAACTCCGCGCCGACGGCGAGGGCAGTGGCGGCGACGGCGGCGGTGCCCGTCCGGTGCACGGCGGCGCTCACTCGAAGCGGGCGGCCATCCGGCGGAACACGCCCGGTGCCACCCCGTGGAGGCGGGACGGGAAGCCGAGCCAGTGCGGGACGTAGAGGCGGTCGCGTTCGGTGGTGATGGTCGCCACCACCGCGTCCGCGACCCGGTCCGCCGGGACCAGCCTCGGCCAGTCGCGCTCGTACGGGGTGCCGCGCCGCTCGAAGAACGGGGTGTCCACCGCGCCGGGGAGCACCAGGCGTACCCCGACGCCCGTGCCGCGCAGCTCGTACCAGAGGCTCTCGGCGAACATCGTCAGCGCGCCCTTGGTGGCCGCGTAGCCGGACTCCTCCCGCGAGCCGACCTGGCCGACGATCGAGCCGAGCAGCACGATCCGGCCGCGGCGGCGCTCCAGCATGCCGGGCAGCAGCAGGCGGACCAGGCGCAGCGGGGCGGCGAGGTTGACCTCGATCATCCGGTCCAGGGTGTCGGAGGGCGTCTGCGCGTACGGGCCGCGCCAGCCCAGGCCGGCGCTCGCGACCAGGGCGTCCACCCGGCCGGCGTCGGCCAGGGCGGCCTCGGCGAGGCGGGCCGGGCCGTCCGGCTTGCTCAGGTCCTCGGGCAGGGCGCGGCCGCCGGTGCGGTCGGCGAGTTCGTCGAGGCGGGCGCGGTCGGTGCCGGAGAGCAGGGTGAGCCAGCCGGCGTCGGCCAGGCGGGTGGCGGTGGCGCGGCCGATCCCGGAGGAGGCGCCGGTGATCAGCGCGACGGGGCGGCCGGCCGGGTCCGGCGGGGGCTTCAGGGCCTTCCGGTCGGCGGGAGCCGCGAGGTCGGTGACCTCCTTCGGGTCCGACCGCCGGGGTCGGGAGTGGGGCTCCTCCGCCATCGGGCACCTGCCGCTCTGTGACCGCCTAGCCGTCCGTTTTGTCCGGCAAGTCACCTTCGCACGGCGGAGCCGTCCGGGCTACCGGGGCGGTACGACGGGCTCCGCCTCGGCGTCCCGGTGCGGGGCGGTCGGCTCCGCGGACCCGCCCTCCGGCTCGCCGAAGCGGGAGAGCACGAACGTTCCGCCCACCGCCACCGCGAAGCCCGTCAGCGCGCACCACTCGAACCCGGGGCGCGCGGCGTCCCCGAGCACCGTCACGCCGACCAGCGCCGGGCCGAAGGTCTCGGTCACCGTCCCGGCGGCGGTCGCGGCCGTCACCGTGCCGCGCTGCAGGGCCAGGGCGTAGGCGAGGTAGCCGCCGAGGCCGCCGACGGCGAGGGCGTAGGCGGCCGGGTCGGTGAGCACGGCGACCGGGCCGGAGGCGTCCAGTACCCGCACGGCCAGGCTGGTCACGCCGAAGCCGGCCCCGGCCAGCAGGCCCAGGCCGGCCGCGGCCGCGTTGCCCTCCCGCCGCACCAGGACCAGGGTGGCGAGCAGCAGGACGGCGGTGGTGGCGAGCAGCGCCCAGTGGAAGGCGGGCGCGGCGTGGTCACGACCCTCCCGGCCGGAGCCGAGCGCCAGCAGGGTCAGGCCGACGACCACGGCGAGGATGCCCGCGAGGTCGCCGCGGCGCAGCCGCGCGCCCAGCAGCCAGACGGCGGCCAGGGCGGTGACGGCCAGGCTGGCGTTGGTGACGGCCTGGACGAGGAAGAGCGGGAGGGTGCGCAGGGCGACGATGCTCAGCGCGAAGCCGACGATGTCCAGCAGGGTGCCGAGGAGGAACTGCCAGGACCGCGCCAGCGCGGCCAGCAGGCCCGCCCGGACCCGGTCGGCGCGCGGGGCCGACCGCGCCCCGCGCGCCTGGAAGACCGCCCCGAAGCCGAAGCAGACGGTCGCGACCAAGGCGGTGGTGAGTCCCAGCAGCATGCCTCTCCCAGCCTCCCGGGGCAGCGTCGATCCACCACCAGTCTGGGCCCGGGGGGACGGGGTCGCACGGGTGGAGCGGGTGGGACGGGAGCGGGGTCGGACGGGATCGGCTGGGCCCGCCGGGTGGACCCGGGCGGCGCGCGGTTTGCCGGCGGACGGTGCCGCGTCATCCCTGATCCATGATTCAGCACGCCATGCCACTCACCGCATCCGGTCTGAAGATCGACTGGGCCAGGATGCCGACCTACAACACGATCATGTCGGTGGCCGCCGGCGCCGGACTCCTGCTGGTGGTCGCCCTGGGGCGCCGACTCCTCGTCCAGGGGCGCAGCACCACGCTCGAGGGCTGGGCGCTGGCGTTCGGGGCCCTCGGGTTCACGCTCGTCACCACCGGCCTGCACATGACCCTGACCTGGCCGCTGGCCGGGCAGGGGTTCCCGTTCGACAACGTCATCTTCGGCGAACCCGCCCTGGCGTTCGGCGTCTTCCTGCTGACCGCCTCCTTCTACCTCTGGAAGCGCGGCAGCGAGCTCCTCGCCGCGGACGGCGTCGACCGGACGGTCCGGGTGGCCGCGCCGATCTCGGTGTTCGTCTTCGGCATGGGGCTGGCCTGCTTCGGCATCGCCGCCGCGGGCTGGAAGTACACGCTCTTCGCCGCCCCGCCGGAGGAGCCGATCTCCGGGGAGTTCTCGGACTGGCCGTGGCTGGAGGCGAGCTTCATGTCCGGGCTGTACGTGCTGGTCGGCATCGGGGCGCTGCTCTTCCCCTTCGCGCTGCGGGACCCCCGGCGGTGGATGAGCCCGGTGATCGGCGTCGTGTGGGGACTGGCCGGCCTCGCCTTCCTGGCGTTCGGCGGGCTGAACTACTTCACCCACATCGGGCTCATCGTCAACACCATGTGACCGGCCGCGGGTGTGGCCGGGGCGCCCCGTCACGGCCGGACGGCCACCCCCGCGTACAGCGAGACCTCCTCGGCGGCGACGGGCGCCTCGTCGGGGGACGGCCGCCACTGCGCGATGGGGACGAGCCCCGGCTCCAGGAGGGTCCAGCCGTCGAAGAAGCGGGCGATCCGCAGCCGGGTGCGGGCCTGGGCCGCGGTGCCGGCCGCCTCGTAGATCCGGGTCAGTGTGGCGATGTCCTCGGGTGCGAACTCGGGGCTGACGTGGGTGACCACCAGGGCGCTGCCCGGGACGAGGGCGGACTTGAGGTGCTCGACCAGCTCGTACGCGCCGTGGGTGTCGGGGACGAAGTGGAGCAGGGCGTTGAGGGAGAGCGCGACCGGGCGGGACAGGTCGAGGGTCTCCCGCAGTCCGGGGGCGGCGAGCAGCCGGGCCGGGTCGGTGGCGTCGGCCTCGACGTAGGCGGTGCGGCCCTCGGGGGTACCGGTGAGCAGGGCCTGGGCGTGCGAGAGCACGATCGGGTCGTTGTCGGCGTAGACCACCCGGGCGTCCGGCCGGACGCCCTGGGCGACCTCGTGCAGGTTGGGCGAGGTGGGGATGCCGGTGCCGATGTCGAGGAACTGGTCGAAGCCGAGCTCGGCGAGGGCACGGGTCGAGCGCTGCATGAAGGAGCGGTTGACGCGGGCGGCGGCGCGCAGCCAGGGCGCGACGGCGAGGGCGTGCCCGGCGGCCTCGCGGTCGGCGGCGAAGTTGGTGAACCCGCCGAGGAAGTAGTCGTACATCCGCGCCGAGTGCGGAACGTTGAGCCGCAGGTCCACCCCGTCGTAGAGACCCATCCGTGTTCTCCCCCCGGTGCCGTGCCCGATCGATCCTCCCCGCCCACGATAGGCGCGGCCCCTCGTGTTCCGAACAGCTTCCGGGCATTCCAACCAACCGCTGGTTCCCATGAGATGACAATCTGTATTCGGATTGCAGCCTGGAGTGACAGGCCTGATGGAATGAGGATGGGCGCAGACAGCCCGACCCTCGGGTGGCCCGGTGCGCAGCCGGCGGCCACGGAAAGCAGGCCCGATGACGATCGACAGGGGCGCCCCGACGCGCAGGCACCGGGGCGGAACGGCCGTGGCGTACCTCCACGGGACGGCGGCGGAGCCGACGGCCGACACCGACCCCGGACTCCGCTCCGACCCCGAACTTCGCCTGGGCCTCCCCTACGCGGCCTTCTGCGAGACCCACGAACCCGCCTGGCGCGCCCTGGCCCTGACCCGGATAGGCAGCCAGTCCGACGCGGAGCTGGTGGTCTCGGCGGTGAAGGCCGACCTGGCCCGCTGCTGGTCGCAGGTGCTCCGGTTCGAGGAACCGGCCGCGTACGCCTGGCGGTTGGCCAATCGGCACGTCGCGGACTGGGTGGCCTCCGAGGAGCCGGTCGAGGTGGAGGCGGTCACCTTCGCGGCGGTGATCGGCGCCTTCAAGCAGGTGGCGAAGGGGCTGCTGCACAGCGAGGCGGACGAGGTGCGGCTGTACGCGGCGATCCTCGAACTGCCGGACCGGCAGCGGGACGTGGTGATCCTGCGGTACCTGCTCGGCCTGCATGTCAAGGTGATCGCGGCGTACCTGGGGCGGCCGGTGGCGACGGTGCACTCCAACCTCCGGCACGCCCGGGAGAGGCTGGCCCGCCGGCTCGGGGTGGGCGAACTCCCGGACGGCGGCGGGGAGCTGTGACGGCGGCACCGGAGGACCGGGCCCCGGACGGACCGGGCCGGGCCGACGGCGGGCGCACGGTGTTCCGCGTCCCGCGGCCCGAACGCGCCCATGCGGAGCGGATCGCCGCCGTGCGCCGGGCGCGCCTCACGGCCGCGCCCGCGCACCTGCCCTCGGAGCACGAGCAGGCGGCGTTCGAACTCGGCCTGGTGGTGGCCCTGGTGCTGGGCGCGCCGGACGCCTCGCACGGACTCGACCTGCTGGTGAATGCGCGCCGGATCCAGCCGGAGGGGGCCGAGGTGTTCGGCGCGCTGCTGTACGCGACCGGCAAGGAGGAGGGCGCCGAGTTCTGGTGGCGCTTCGCGGCCGGCTCGGGCAGCGGGACGGCCGCGTACTGCCTGCACCTGCACCACCTGATGCTCGGCGAGACCGACGACGCCGACTACTGGCGGGCCTGGTCGGACCAGCTGGCCACGGCCGAACGGCCGCCCGGTCCACGGGCGTTGCGGATGAACCGGCCGCTGCTGCCGGACGACGTGCGGCGCGACATCCTCGCCCGGGTGCACCACGGGCTGGCCCCGCAGCTGCCGCCCGCCCTGGTCGCGGTGATCGACCGGCTGCCGGTGCAGGACGGCGGCGAGGAGGAGGTGCCGAGCCCCTGGGGGCTCACCTCGGGGGCGACGTCCGCCTGTTCCTGGGAGGACCTTCCGTGGGACCCGGTGGATGATCACGACGACCCGTGGGGGTGAGCGCCGTTGGGGCCGCCGTGATCATCCCTTCAGGTGAGCACGGACAGCCGGGCGGCGACGGCCGGGTCGCGCCCGCTGCCCGCCTCGGTCCGCTCCCCCGCCGGAGCGGCGTACCGGACGACATAGTGGTGCGGCGCCATCGCCGTGTCGCGTCCGGGTAGGGCGGCGACCACCGCACGGTGGGCCTCGACCGGGCCGAACGAGGGGTCAACGGTCGCCAGCTCCACCACCAACTTCCCCTCCTCCTCGGAGAGTCGGTGCTCCCCGAGGGCGGTCCGCAGCAGTTCGCGGACGGCCGCGAGGTCGATCCAGGCACCGTCGACCAGCCGCCATTCGCCGCTCCGGCCACCCCCCGGCGGGCCGAGCACGGCCGGCAGGTCGGACAGCAGCACCGGGCCCTCGGCGGCGGCCGCGAGCAGGGCCGGCAGGGCCCGGGCGAAGCCCTCGGTCTCCTCGGGGTCGAGCACCTGGGGGCAGGCGATCAGGGCGAAGTCGAGGCTGCCGGTGATCCGCAGGATGGTGAACATCAGCCGGACCGGCAGCGGCGGGGCGGGCAGGACGGTGAGTTCGGGGTCGACGGCCGGGGGCGGCTGGGCGTCGGCGACGGCGGCCGGGATGGTGAGGCTCAGGTCGTTGACGACCACCTGGCGGGAGAACCGGGCCCCGCGCAGGTGGGCGGCGTCGTCCACCAGCTGCCAGACCTGCTGGGCGTCCAGGGTGCTGTGCCAGTAGGCGCTCAGCGAGGCGGACTTGGCGCGGCCGATCAGCTGGTCGAGGTCGGCCGCGCCGGTGTCGAGCAGGACCAGCGCGTCCTGCGCGAGGGTGCCCACGTGGTCGATCAGGGCGGCGCGCTGGCGGTTGGCGGAGAGCGCCGAGAACACCAGCTCGCGGCGGCCGGAGCGGTGGGCGACCAGCGCGGCGAAGGCGGCGAGCAGGACGACCGACGGACTGGCGCCGGTGCGCCGGCAGACGGCGGCGAGGTGGTCCGCGGCGGTGCGCGAGCGGACCAGCAGGGCGCTGTGGTCGCCGGGCGGGCCGGTGATCCGCGCGTCGGCGAAGACGACCTGCGGGCCGGCGGTCAGGACCCGGGCCCAGTGCCGCAGCGCGGCCGCGGCCCTGCGGCGGCCCTGGGCGCTCTGCTCCGCGACGGCGACCTCCAGCGGGGTCGGAGCGGTGACCGGCGGCAGCTCCTTCCCGGCGGCGAGGGCGTGCCAGTCCTGGATCAGCACCGCGGTGGCGGCGCCGTCGGCACCCGCGTGGCAGACCACGGCGACCAGCCGCAGCAGCCGCTCGCCCGCGGCGAGCATGGTGAACCGGACCCGCGGCGGAGCGTCGAGGGGCACCGGGACGGCGACATCCGCCCGGCCCAACTCGGCGGCCAGCACGTCCAGTTCGGCCTCGCTCCGACCGCCGGCCTCGACCACCGTGACGGCGAACCGGCCGTTCCGGTGCACCACCTGGCGGTCCGGGAAGCCGTCCGGGCCGGGGCCCGCGGGGAAGGAGGTCCGCAGCGACTCGTGGCGTTCGACCAGCAGGCGCAGGGCGACCAGCCCGGCGGGGACCGAGACGCCGTCGGGCACCGGCCAGACGGAGTCCTTGTTGATCCCCTCGGGCGGGTCGCGCCGGATGCAGAGGACCATGTTGCCCTGGCCCCGGGTGAGCGGGCCGGAGCCGCCGCCCTCGACGGCGTACCGGACGGTGATCCGCCTGGGGGTCGCTGTCGTGCCGCGCGGTGTCGCGCCGAGTGACGTCGGATCGTTCGGTGGGGCGTCCTGCGGTGTCACGTCGTACGCGCCTTTCGGCTCGCCGGGGAGGGCCGGGGAGGGTTCGGCAGGGGGTGTGACCGGGACGCTACCAGCGCCCTCGCGAGCTGGTCCAGACCAAACCTCGACGGGCCCGATCCATCGTCAATTTTCTTTCCAAACACGGCAGTTGACATGTATCGGCGATTCCCCGAGGGCCGCCACGGCAGCCCGGAACGGCTCCGCCACGGGAACGTCGCGGAGCCGGGACGGACCGGTGCCGAGCCCGCCCGGGTCGGCCACCAGCACCGGCGAGGGGCCGCCCACGGGCACGCCGAAGGACTGCGCGAGCCGCCCGCCGTACGCCTTGACGCAGGCCTCGCGGCGGCACCACAGGGCGGTGAACCGCGCCGCCCGCGCGGCCGGTTCGACGGGCTCGGCGACGAACCGCGCCTCCTCGGACGGGAACCAGCGGGCGGCCATCCGCTCGGCCGTCCGGGGGTCGTGGAGCCGCTCGACGTCGACGCCGACCGCCCGCCCCTCGGCGAGGGCCAGCGCCGCGAACGCCCCCGAGGCAGACCAGCTGACCCGCAGCCCACCGGCCGCCACGGGCTCGGGCTTGCCGTGCGGACCGTACCGCCAGACCAGTGCGGCCGGGGGCACGCCGAGCCGGGCGGCGACCAGCCGCCGGACGGCGCCGCGCACCACGGTGAAGCGCTCGCCCGCCCCTGGGTCCATCCGCGCCGCCCGGGCACGTTCGTCCGGGTCGAGCAGCGGCCACAACTCAGCGGCCGGCACAGCTGGTTGACGCGTATCGATCAGCCAGAGGTCGATCGCCGTCACGGCAGGGCCAGCGTGCTGAGCACGCCGAGCCGGCGGTCGTACCCGGCCAGCAGCGCGGGCCGGCCGTCCGCCCGCCAGCGCGGGAGGTGGTCGGCCAGCTCCGCCCAGAGTCCGGTGAACGGCTGGGCCGGCGGGGGCTCCCCGGCGCCGAAGCCGGGGCCGAGCAGGAGCGCCGCCTCCGGCCCGAGCTTCTCGGCCTCGGCCCGGACCGCCTCCGCCGGGGAGGCCTCGCCCCGGGTCTGCCGGACGGCCAGACCGTCGCCGGGGGCCTCCTCGCAGACCAGCACCACCACCGCGTGCCGCTCCGGCAACGGCACCGGCCCGGACGGTTCGTAGTGCAGCGCGCTCTGTTCGGCGAGCACCACCACGGCCCGGCGGCAGGTGCCGGTGCGCTGGTGGGCGGCGGCCAGCCGCAGCGCGGTGAAGGCCGCCGCGCCGCCCTGGTCGCAGACCGCGAAGGAGAGCGGGCTCCCCGGGACGGACCGGCTGAGCGCCAGCGAGGACGGTGCGCCGGGCCGGACGTCCGGGGTGTCGAAGGCCAGGATCAGCAGGTCCGCCGGCTCGTCCTCGGCCAGCGCCTCGCGCAGCGGTCCGGCGGCCAACTCCTCGTAGGAGTGGCCGACGCCCTCGCCGAGCAAGTCCTCGCGCAGCGGCAGGCCGTAGGGGCGGACGAGGTCGGAGACGAAGACCCGCAGGTCCGGGTCGAGCGAGGTCTCCGAGCGGCCGTCGGAGCGGCGGGCGAGCACCCGGGTGATCCGCAGACCGGTGGGACCGGGGGCCACCCGGTCAGTCCTCGGGGATGACGTGCCCGGCGACGTAGTCGGCCAGCCTGGTGACCGACCGCAGGTCGTCCTCAGTGATCTGCTCGACGTCCACCTGGATGTCGAGCGACTCCTCCAGCTCCAGGATCAGCTCGATGGTGCCGGCCGAGGTGAGGCCGAGGTCGTCGAAGAGGCAGGCGTCCTGCGGGATCTCGGGCAGTTCGCGCTTGAGGACGCGCGGCAGGAGCTCGCCGATGCCGTGCAGGATGCGCTCGCGCAGTTCGGGGTCGGTGGTCTGGACCGCGGCTTCTGACATGGGTGTCCCGTCCCGTCGTACGTGGGATGTGTGCTCCGGGGCTTGCAGGCGCCCCGGGGCTCTGGGGTGGTGTGGGATATACGGCGTCGCTGTGCGGACGACGGCCGCCGGAGGAGTCGGCGGGCCGTCAGTACCGCATGGCCATCGCGGAGAACGTGGCTCCGACACCGGCGGCGGCGATCAGGTAGTGGTCGCCGCGGCGGAGCAGCCCCCGCGTGGTGGCGGTGTGGAGATTGATGAGGCTGTCTGAGGCGAAACTGTGCCCGACCGACCGCACGTTGTCCAGCACGACTTTCTCGACCGGATAGCCGATCCGGCGCGCGATCATCCGCCAGGACGCCTGGTTGACGTTGTGCGGCAGGATCGCCGCCAGGTCGGAGAGGTCCAGACCGGCCTGGTCCAGGGCGGCCTCGATCGCCTCCACCATCACGTTCGGGTACTCGCGCTGGTAGCGGGCGAGCAGGTCCGGATCCTCGGCCAGCCGGCCGTCGAACTCCGGGCGTTGGCGCACCGCGAAGGAGAGCATCCGGTGGCGCTCGCCGTCGGCGCTGACCAGGCAGGCGGCCGCGCCCTCGGCGAAGATGCCGGTCTCGGGCACCACCTGGGCGTCCCTGGTGAAGGTCTTCTCGCCGGTCAGCACCAGGGCGAGCGCCGCCGGGTCGGGTTCGGCCGCGAGCAGCCGGCCGGCCAGGTCGATGGCCAGCAGGCCCACCGCGCAGGCGTGGTGGGTCACCGTGAAGGCGTTGGTGTGCGCCAGGCCACGGGTTTCGAGCAGGTCGTGCAGCGGGTTGAGCGGATGGGGCACCGCCACCGGCATGCTGCGGGCATGGATCACGAAGCGGACGTCGCGTTCGCGTCCGCGCAGCTCCGGCAGGTTGTCCAGGGCGGCTTCGAGCAGGTCGGGCAGCGTCCCGGTCGGATCCAGACGTAGCTGGTCCAGGCCGTGGAAGCGGCGGAAGAGACGGAGTTGACGTGGGGTCAGGCCGATGCGCTCGCCCACCGCCTCGATGGGAACGGCGTGTGGGGGGAGGTGGACGGCCACTGCCTCCAGTGCGGTCACCCGGGCTAGTATTCCGACGCCCGCCGGGTCGCACAAGTGATCCCGGGCCCCTCCACCGTCGCCGCCGCTCCCCGGAAGCCGCCAACTGCGTTCCGGTGCGGCCGCGTTCACCCCCGTGCCGTCGAGCAGGTGGGAGATCTCTCATGCCGAACCCTGAACCCCTCCGCCCCGACGCCCCGTTGGACCCGGAGCTGGTGGCCCTGCTGGTCGAGGCGGCCGGCGCGCCGCCCGACTGGGCGCGCCACGTCACCCCGGACGCCCGACTGGACGGCGACCTGCTGCTGGACGAGGCCGAACTCGCCGACCTGTCGCTACGGCTGCGCGAGCGCTTCGGTCCGCGGGCCGACCTGGCCGCGCTGCGCGCCGGGCTGGACCTGGCCGCCCTGGAGGCCCTGACCGTCGCCGACCTGCGGCGACTGCTCCCCGAGGAGGACGCGCGATGACCCGGTTCCTGCTGGTGATGCCGCCGTTGACCGGCCACGTCAACCCGGCCGCGGGCATCGCCGCCGAGCTGACCGCGCGCGGCCACCAGGTCGCCTGGACCGGCACCGAGTCCGTGCTGCGCCCACTGCTCGGCCCGCACGCCGAGGTGCTCGGCACCGGCACCCGGGCGTTCCGGGCCCAGGGCGGGCACGGGCTGGCCGCGCTGCGCACGCTCTGGGAGGGCTTCATCGTCCCGTACGCGCGGTTCACCGCGAAGCCGCTGGACGCGATCGTGCGGGAGTGGCGGCCGGACGTCCTGCTGGTCGACCAGCACACCCCGGCGGGCGCGCTGGTCGCGCACCGGCATGGGCTGCCGTGGGCGTCCTTCGCGCCGGGGGCGATGGAACTGGGGCGCCCCTACCGGGCGTTGCCGCAGGTCGAGGCCTGGATGGCCGGGCTGCTGCGCGGGCTGTGGGAGCGTGCCGCGCTGCCTCCGGAGGAGTACCTGGACCCGCGCTTCTCCCCCGCCCTGGTGCTGGCGACCACCGGTCCGGCGCTGACCGGTTCGGCCCCGCCGCCGGAGCACGCGCTGGTCGGGCCGGTGCTGTCGGTACGGCCGCACGACCCGGACTTCCCGTGGGAGCGGCTGCTGCCCGGCCGGCGGCGGGTGCTGGTCACCATGGGCACGCTGGCCGGCGAGCTGGGCGCGGACTTCCTGGCCCGGTCCGTCCGGGCGCTGGAGCTGTGCGGCGGCGACGTGCAGCCGGTGTTCGCCGCGCCGCGCGGGCTGCTGCCCGAACTCCCGCCCCGGGCCGTGGCGGTGGACCGGGCGCCGGTGCTGGAGCTGATGGCGCGCGGCGAGCTGGACGCGGTGCTCTGCCACGGCGGGATGAACACCGTGGGCGAGGCGCTGGCGCACGGCCTGCCGCTGGTCACCGCGCCGATCCGGCACGACCAGCCGGTCGTGGCCGACCAGGTGGCGGCGGCCGGCGCGGGGCTGCGGGTGCCGTTCGCGCGCGTCTCGCCGGAACGGCTGGCGGGCGCGCTGCGGGCCGTACTCGACTCCACGGAGTACCGGCGGCGGGCGGTTCAGGTCGGCGCGGAACTGCTGGCCGGGGGCGGTGCGGTGGTCGCGGCGGACCGGCTGGAGGCGCTCGGCCGAACGGGCCCGGGCCGGCGCCCTGTAGCAGACCGGGAGACCGCACGTCCATTGGTCTAGGCCATTGTTTCCGGGGCGGGGTTCGCCCTAGGGTGTCGCAGCGGCACCGCCCTCCGCAGGTGCCGGGCCCCGCCTTCCCAGGTGCCGTGGCAGCCCATCCCCGCACGGGAGTTCCCGTTGATCGAGACCACGGGACTGCGCAAGTCCTACCGCAAGAAGACCTCCCGCCGCGGCGGCGACGACACCACCGTCGACGCCGTCCGCGGCATCGACCTGTCGGTCGCCGCCGGCGAGATCTACGGCTTCCTCGGCCCCAACGGCGCCGGGAAGACCACCACCCTGCGCATGCTGGCCACCCTGATCCGCCCCGACGGCGGACAGGCCGTCATCGCCGGGGCCGACCTGTTCACCGACCCCGCCGGGGTCCGCCGCCGGATCGGCTACGTCGCCCAGGGCGGCGGCACCACCGACAACGTCAGCGCCCGCGAGGAACTGGTGCTCCAGGCCCGGATGTACGGCGCGGCCAAGGCACAGGCCGGCCAGGCCGCCGCGGACGCGCTCAAGGCCTTCGACCTGACCGGGTTCGGAGACCGCCCGTGCGCCACCTACTCCGGCGGCCAGCGCCGCCGGGTGGACATCGCGCTCGGGGTGATCCACCAGCCGCGGGTGCTGTTCCTGGACGAGCCCACGGTCGGGCTGGACCCGGCCAGCCGGGCGTACGTCTGGGAGGAGATCCGCCGGCTGCGCACCGAGGGCATGACGGTGGTCGTCACCACCCACTACCTGGACGAGGCCGACGCGCTCTGCGACCGGGTCGCCATCGTCGACCACGGCCAGGTGGTGGCCGAGGGCACCCCCGAGGCGCTCAAGCGCGAGATCTCCGGCGACGTCGTGCTGGTCGGGCTGGACGCCGCGGAGGCCGCCTTCGAGCGCGCGGCCGCGGTGCTGCGCCCGCAGCCGTACCTGCACCGGCTGGAGCAGAACGGCGACGAGGGGCTGCGGCTGTACCTGGAGGACGGCGCCGCCGCCATCCCCCAGCTGCTGCGCGCGCTGGACGCGGCGGGCCTGACGCCCGGCACCGTGCAGCTCCAACGGCCCAGCCTGGACGACGTGTTCCTGGCCCGCACCGGGCGCTCGTTGCAGCAGTCCTGACCCCGCACCGGGCGCCCGCCGCGGCAGTCCTGACCCGCAGCGGCCGCCCGCCGCGGCAGTCCCACCCCCGCACCACCCGGACCCGCACCACCCGGCCCCGCACACCTCCCTGGGGAGACCGTGAAGCTCGCCCGCGACACCTGGCTGGTCTTCCAGCGCCAGCTGCTGCTCATGATCCGCACCCCGATCTGGATCGCCGTCGGCATCATCCAGCCCGTGTTCTACCTCCTGCTGTTCGCCCCGCTGCTGAAGAAGGTGCTCGCCTCGGAAGGCGCGCGCAGCTACGCCGACGTCTACCAGGTGTACGTACCGGGCCTGTTGGCGGTGCTGTGCATCTTCGGCGGGCTGTACACCGGCTTCAGCCTGCTCGGCGAGCTCAGGTCCGGCATCATCGAGCGCTCGCGGGTGACCCCGGTGAGCCGGCTGGCGCTGCTGCTCGGGCGGGCGATGCGGGAGATGGTGGCGCTGCTGGTGCAGGCCGTCCTGATCACCCTGATCGCGCTGCCGTTCGGGCTGCGGGTGAGCCCGCTGAACCTGCTGCTCGCCTACCTGCTGCTGGGCCTGCTGGCGCTGATGACCTCGGCGATCTCCTTCGGCATCGCGCTGATGGTGCCGACCGACGCGGCGATGTCGCCGGTGGTCAACACCATCGCGCAGCCGATCGCGCTGCTGTCCGGGGTGCTGCTGCCGCTCACCCTGGCGCCGGAGTGGCAGCAGCAGGCGGCCAGGTGGAACCCCTTCTACTGGGCGGTGGAGGGCATGCGCGCGCTGTTCTCCGGGCACGCCGGGGACGACGTGGTCTGGCAGGGGCTGCTGGTGGTCACGGTGATGACCGTCCTGGCGGTGTACTGGTCGGCCCGGCTGTTCTCCACCCGGGTGCGCTGACGGACGGCACGGAGGGGCCCGGCTCGCGATGAGCCGGGCCCCTCCGTCGTCCCCGTAGCGGACTCAGGCGGTCAGGAAGGCCGCCAGCTTCGCCACGCCGTCGATGATCTGCGCCTGCGTCAGCGAGCTGACGGACAGCCGCAGCCGGTGCTCGCCGCCGCCCGCCGGGTAGAACGGCGCCATCGGCGTCCAGAGCACCCCGTGGTCGCGCGCGCAGCGCTCCATGGCCGCCTCGTCGGCGACGAACGGCACCGTCAGCACGGCGAAGAAGCCGCCGTCCGGCCGGGTCCAGGAGATGCCCAGCCGGCGCCGCACGGAGGCCGGGAAGTGCCGGTCCAGCTCCCGCAGCAGGGTGTCCATGCCCGCCGCGTAGTGGGCCGTGGCAGGGGCGTTGGCGGCCCGCAGGCGGCAGTCGTGGGTCAGCAGCATGCCGCCGATGACGGCCTGGCTGAGCGCGGGCGTGTTGACCGTCGTCATGCTCTTCAGCTTGGCCAGCTCGTCCACGAGCAGGCTGCGCCGCCCGTCGGGGCCGGCCACCTCCTGGTCGGCGACCACGTAGCCGAGGCGGGCCCCGGGGAAGCAGGTCTTGGCGAACGAGCCCAGGTAGACGACCTGGCGGCGGCGGTCCAGCGCCTTGAGGGTGGGCCGCTGCCCCGGGGTGCGGGAGAAGAAGCCGTACGGGTTGTCCTCGACGACGAGCACGCCCTCCTCGGCCGCGGCCTCCAGCAGCCCGGTGCGGGCCGCGACCGGCATGCTGGTGCCGGAGGGGTTGGCGAAGTCCGGGACGACGTAGAGGGCGCGCGGACGGCGCCCCTCGGCCCGCACCGCGCGGGCGGCGGCGCGGACCGCCGCCGGGTCGGGGCCGCCGTCCGGGCCCTCGGGGACGGGGCGGACGGTCAGGTCGAGCAGCCGGGCGGCGCCGGTGACGCCGACGTAGCAGGGCGAGCTCACCAGCAGGACGTCGTCCGGGCCGGCGCACAGGGCGCGCAGCGTCAGCAGCATGCCCTCCTGGGCGCCGACGGTGACCACCACGGACCCGGGGTCGACGGTCAGGCCCTCGTCGTTGGCCAGCGCGCGGGCGACCAGGTCGTTGATGAGGCCCTTGGTCGGGCCGTACTGGAACAGCGCGGTGCGCACCGCGTCCCGGCCGAGGCCGCGGTCGGCCAGGTGGGCGAGGTAGGTCTCCAGGTAGGCCGGGACGTCCTCGGGCTCGAAGAAGCCCTCGTAGGGGCGGCCGGGGGCGAAGGAGACGGCGTCCGGGTAGCGGGTGGTGACCTCGTTGAGGAAGGTCATCGCGTCCAGCAGCGGATCGGCCAGGGAGGCGTGCAGGTCGTCCAGTCGGAGGTCCGCCGCGGCGCCTCCCGGAGCGGGCGGAGCCGTCACCGCAGCGCCTCCCGGAGACAGCCGGCCGCGAAGGCCTGGGCCTCGGCGGCGTCGTCCAGGGTGCCGGTCATGGCGAAGAAGCCGTGCGGCATGCCCGGGTAGCGGCGCAGCTCGACCGGGACCCCTGCCGCGCGCAGCGCCTCGGCGTACTGCTCGCCCTCGTCCCGCAGCGGGTCGTACTCGGCGGTCAGCACGGTCGCGGGCGGCAGGCCGGCCAGGGTGGCGGCGCGCAGCGGGGAGGCGTACGGGCTGGCGCCGTCGCCCCGGTCGGCCAGGTAGTGCCCCCAGTACCAGTCCACCGAGCGGCGGTTGAACAGTGCCGGGTCGTCGTGGTCGCGCAGCGACGGGGTGTCGGCGCCGTGGTCGGTGTTGGGGTAGACCAGCAGCTGGTGGCGCAGGGCGGGGCCGCCCTCGGCACGCAGCAGGAGGGTGAGCGCGGCGGCGAGGTTGCCGCCGGCGCTGTCGCCGGCGACAGCGATCCGGTCCGGGTCGACGCCGAACTCCTCGGCCCGTTCGACGAGTTGCAGCAGTGCGGCGCGGCTGTCGTGGAGCGCCGCGGGGAAGGGGTGCTCGGGGGCGAGCCGGTAGCCGACGGAGGCGGTGACGCAGCCGACGGCGTTGGTGAGCCGGCGGCAGATCGCGTCGCTGGTGTCGGGCGAGCCGAGCGTCCAGCCGCCGCCGAACAGGTAGAGCAGGGCGGGCAGTCGGCGGCCGGGCGGCTCGGGGCGGTAGAGCCTCAGGGCGAGTTCGCCGCCGGGGCCGGGGACGCGGTGCTCCTCGACGGCGGCGACCGGCTCGGGCGTGCCGGCCGCCGCGCGGATGTCCGCGAGGTCGGCGGCACGGGCCTCGGCGAGGGTGAGGGTGTAGAGCGGCGGGGTCCCGCTGCTCGCGCGCCGGGCGCGCAGCGCCTCGGCCTGGGGGTGCAGGGGCATGGGCGGATCCGTTCGGTGCGCGGGGCTCGGCGGCGGGTTCAGCAGTCTGCCTCGACGTACACGGTCTCGTCGGTGCGGAAGGCCGTGTCGAGGTCGGCGACGTCCGGACGGGCGCCCTGCCGGTAGGCGCATGGACGGATGCCGTCGGGGTCGAAGCCGGCCCGGGTGAGGACGTGCCGCAGCTCGTCCAGGTCGTAGATCCACTGGTGCCCGAAGTACCGGAAGATCTGGTTCACCAGGAAGGCGGGGCGCTCGGGCATCGGCGGGCCGAAGCCGAGGGTGGTCAGCCGGCGCCGGTGCTTGCCGAGGAAGCCGTCGCCGGTGGCGTAGCCGACCAGGTAGCGGGCGAGGTCGGGGGTGGTCAGGCGCAGGACGCCGCCGGGGCGCAGCACCCGGCGGGCCTCGCGCAGCCAGCCGACGGCGACCGGCATGGTGACGTGCTCGATCAGGTGCTCGGCGTACACCCAGTCGACGCTGGCGTCGGCGAAGGGCAGCGGTTCGGCGATGTCGAGCTGCGTGAACCAGCGGTCGCCGTCGACCCGGTAGAGAGTGCCGGGCGCGGTGGCGGCGTCGGGGCTGCGCAGGGTGGCGAGGTCGGTGCCGAGGCCCTCCGGGTGGGCGGTCCGGAAGGCGGCGAACTCGATTCCGGTGATGCCGAGTTCGCGCAGGCCCTGGTGGTCGCGCGGCAGCCCGCCGGGGTGCGCTTCGAGCGTGTCGCAGGTGGCGACCTGCTCGCTGAAGGCGTCCAGCCGGGGAGCCAGCCCGTCCGGGTCGTCCCAGTCCCAGCCCGGGAATCGTTCGTTCTGCTCGGTCATGTGTCGGACCTCCATGGGGGAGAACGCGGTTCGGGTACGGCGCGGTTCAACGGCCGTGCGGTTCAACGGCCGCTTGGTTCAACGGCTGCACGGTTCAACGGCTGCGCGGTTCAACAGCCGTGCGGGGCTCGGGCCCGGCCGGCCGCGCGGGGGTACGGGTTCAACGGCCGCACGGGGGGCCAGGGTTCAGCCGGCCGGGCAGGGCCAGGGCGCGAGGACCGTACGGTCCAGGTCGGCGAGCCGGGGGCGGCCCAACAGGGCCATGGTGTGCTCCAGTTCCTCGCGCAGCAGGTCGAGCACCCGGTGCACCCCGGCCTCGCCGTCGGTGGCCAGGCCCCAGAGCGCGGGGCGGCCGACCAGCACGGCGCGGGCGCCGAGGGCGAGGGCGATCGCGAGGTCGGTACCGCTGCGCACGCCGCCGTCGAAGAGCACCGGCAGTTCGGCGGGAACGGCGTCGACCACCTCGGGGAGGGCAGCCAGGGCCGGCATCGCACCGTCGAGTTGGCGGCCGCCGTGGTTGGAGACCAGGACGGCGTCGACGCCGTGCTCGACGGCCAGCCGGGCGTCCTCGGCGGTGAGGATTCCCTTGAGGACCAGCGGCAGCCGGGTGCGTTCGCGCAGCCAGGCCAGGTCGGTCCAGCTCAGTGCGGGGTCGAACTGTTCGCGGGCGTGCTCGGCGATGCCCGAACGTCCGGCGGTGGCGCGGTGGCTGGCGGCCGTCAGGGCCTGGTCCAGGTTGACCGCGCGGACGGCCGACGGGACGGCAAAGCCGTTACGCAGGTCGCGCAGCCGGCGGCCGATCCTGGGGGCGTCCACGGTCAGCACGAGCGCGCCGTAGCCGGCCGCCTCGGCGCGTTCCACCAGGGCGGCGAGGACGGCACGTTCGCGCAGCCAGTACAGCTGGAGCCAGAGCGGGCCGGTGGCGGCCGCGGCGATCTCCTCCAGCGTCCGGCTGGCGAACATGCCGGCGACCAGCAGGGCGCCGGCCCGGCCGGCGGCGCGCGCGGTGGCGGTCTCCCCCTCCGGGTCGACCAGCCGGTGGTAGGCCATCGGGGCGATGCCGAGCGGGAGGCTCAGCGGTGCGCCGAGCAGGGTCAGCGCGGGGTCGCAGGCGGAGACGTCGACCAGGGTGCGCGGGCGCAGCGCATGGCGTCCGAACATCTCCCGATTGGCCGTCAGGGTGCGTTCGGCGCCGCTGCCGCCTTCGATGAAATCCCAGATTTCCGGTGGGAGTTGGGCGTGCGCCGCACGCTCGATCCCGGCCAGCGTGAGAAGTCCCACGGGCATTCCTCGTTCCAGGACGGCCACACACGGGCCGGTCCTGCTTCGGCAGCGTAGGAGCAACGACCACATTGGTATAGACCTTGATTTGACCAAACGTCTGTGCCAAGGTCTGGCCACGGAATTGGCCGTTCGGATTTGTTAACGGCGTTCATGTCAAAATCCCCTCACTTGTGTGGAGCCGCGTTGACCGGCTTTCTCCCCTCCGTACTTCCGCCTGCCCTCCTGCCGCACTCCGACGCCCCGGACTCCTGGGTCGACCGGCTGCTGCTGGCCGGACCCGGCGGCGAGGAGTGCCTGCGCCTCGGCGCACCGCTCGACCGGGACGCCCTGCGCGCCCTGATCGAGGAGCAGTCCGAACGGCTGTCGGCCGCCGGGCTCGGACCCGGCGGGACGGCGGCGCTGCGGCTGCCGCCCTCGGTGGCGTTCGTCGCGGTGTTGCTGGCGTGCTGGCGCCTCGGCGCCCAAGTCGCCCTGCTCGACCACCGGTTGACCGACCACGAGATCGACGCGGCGGTGGCGCGGCTGGCCCCGCAGGTGCTGGTAGGCTCCGCCCATCGGTCGGCGGCGGCCCTGCGCGGCTTCTCCGAAGTCGAGCCGGTGGCCGTCCCACTGGCGGACGGGCGCCCGGCCCGCACCGGACACGCGTTGATCCAGCTCAGCTCCGGATCCACCGGTCCGGCCAAGGTCATCGCCCGCACCGCGACCGATCTGCTGCGCGAACTCGACTGCTACCGAAGGCTGGTGGAGTTCCCCGGCGAGGGCGAACGGGTCGTCCTGCTCTCCTCGGTGGTGCACGTGCTCGGCCTGGTCGGCGGGCTGCTCAACAGCCTGCACGCCCGGGTCGCGCTCACCGTGCCGGAGCGGATGACGGCGGCGGGCATCCTCGCCGAGGTCGCCGCGAGCGACCGGCCGACCACCGTGATCGGGGTGCCGTTCCACGCCGAACTGCTGGCGGGGGCGGTCGCTCCCCCGCCGCTGCCCCGGCTGCGGCGGATGGTCGTGGCGGGCGAACTCGTCCGCCCGGGACTGCCCGCGCTGTTCACCGAGCGGTACGGCGTCCCGCTCGGCACCATGTACGGCATGACCGAGACCGGGGTGATCGCCACCGACCTCTCCGGTACGCTCCACCCTGCCAAGCGGCCCGTGCACGGCATGCGACTGCGCCTGGTGAAGGGCGAGTTGCAGATCGGCACGGAGTCCTCCCCGTACCCCGGACTGGACGATCCGACCCGCTGGTCCGACGGCTGGCTGCACACCCGGGACGCGGCCGAGCTGGCCGCCGACGGCCCGGTCACCGTGCTCGGCCGACTGGACTCCCAGGTCTCGATCGGCGGCCTGAAGGTCGACCTCACCGAGGTCGAGCAGGCGCTCACCGCGCTGCCCGACGTCCGCGAGGCCGTGGTGGTCTTCGACGGCGGCGCGATCGAGGCCTACCTGGCCACCGAACCCGGGACCGACCTCTCCTCCGTCCAGGACGGGCTGGCCCGCCGCCTGGCCGCCTACAAGCGGCCGCGCCGGCTCGCCCGACTGGACCGCCTCCCCCGCACCGCCACCGGAAAGCTGCTGCGCGACCCGGCCGCCCTGCGCGCGACCGCGACCGCCGGCTGACCGCGCCCACCGGCGCGCGGGCCGCACCCGGCCGCGCCCCGACCCCTTCGCGCCCCGACCCCTTCGCACCACCACCCCGACAAGGAGCCCACCATGCAGGACCGCATCCGCGCCTTCGTCCTGGCGGCACTCGCCGAGATGCAGTACGACGTCTCCGAGGTCACCGGGGACACCGACCTCGGCCCGGCCGGGCTGGACCTCGAATCGCTCGCCCTGGCCGACCTGTCGGTGCAGGTCGAGGACGAGTTCGGGATCAAGTTCGACCTGGACGAGATGGAGACCACCGCGCTGATGACGCTGGACGAGTTCACCGGCGACGTCGCCCGCCGGGTCGACGCCCTCGCCGCCACCTCCGGCAGCGCCGCGTGACCGGCTCCCCGCTCCCCGACGCCCTGCCGGACCGGGCCGAGGTCCTGACCATGCTGGCGGCGTTCGGGCAGCGCGCCGTCGACACCGTGCCCGAGGACCTCGGGTCGCTCG
This sequence comes from Kitasatospora sp. NPDC001225, assembly GCF_053597855.1. Taxonomy (NCBI): domain Bacteria; kingdom Bacillati; phylum Actinomycetota; class Actinomycetes; order Kitasatosporales; family Streptomycetaceae; genus Kitasatospora; species Kitasatospora sp. NPDC001225. Next base: position 54,265 of record NZ_JBSFJC010000027.1, on the reverse strand, counting down.
AACTCACCTGGCTCGTCGCCGAGTTCGAGCAGCGGTACGGACTCCAGCTGGACCTGGACGACGACCGCTTCGGCGCGGTGCGCACCGTCGACGACGCCACCGGGCTGCTGCGCGAGGCCGTCCTCGCCGACCGCGCGGGCGCCCGGCCGTGATCCCCGGGGGCACGGGCTCCGGCCCGCCCGGCCGGGCGGCCGACCGCCCGGTGGTCACCGGTGTCGGGGTGCTCAGCGCCGCCGGGCGCGGGCTCGCCGTACTCACCGAGGCCGCCACCCACGGCAAGGCCCTGTCCGGCCCGGTCACCCGCTTCGACGTGAGCGCCCGCCGCACCACCCGGGCCGCGCTGTTCCCCGACACCGTGCCCCTGGCCTGCACCTTCCCCCTGGCCAGGGCCGTGCTCGACGCGATCGGCCAGGCCTGCGGGCAGGCCGGGCTGACCGCCGCCGAGGGCGCCGGACTGCCCGTCCTGCTCGCCCTGCACAGCGACGAGCGCACCCGGGCGACCGCCGACGCGGTGGCCGCCGGGGTCCGTTCCGGGTGGGGCGCGCCGGGTGTCACCCGGGTGTACAACGGCGCCTGCGTGGCCGCCTCGACCGCCGTCGCCGACGCGGCGGCCCTGGTCGCCGCCGGGCGGCACGAGCGGGTCCTGGTCGCGGCCGGGCACCTGGTCGGACCGGGCGTCTTCGCGGTCTTCGACGCCGGACGGGCGCTGGCCCGGGACGGCGAGGCCCGCCCGTTCAGCGCCGGCCGCACCGGCACCCTGCTCGCCGACGCGGCCGCCGCCGTCCTGGTCGAGTCCGCCCCGGCCGCCGAACGGCGCGGCGCGCCCGCGCTCGCCCGGCTGGCCGGCTGGGGCCGGGCCGGGGACGCCCACCACGTCTGCCGCCCGGAACCGGAGGGCGACGGGACGGCCCGGGCGATCGGGGCCGCGCTCACCCGCGCGGGCGTCGATCCGGCCGAGGTCGGCTACGTCAACGCCAACGGCACCGGCTCGACCCTCGCCGACCGGGCCGAGGCCCGCGCCCTGCGGCGGGTGTTCGGCCCGCACACCGACCGTCTGCCGGTCAGCTCCAGCAAGTCCGTGCACGGGCACGCCCTGGAGGCCTCCGCACTGCTCGAACTCGCCGTCACCATCGGCGCGTTGGGCACCGGCCTGCTCCCGGTCAACGCCGGCTGGCTCGGCCCCGACCCGGACCTCGCGCTGGACCTCGTCCTGGACGGCCCGCACGCCGCCAGGCCGCCGTACGCCCTCAGCCTCAACTCCGCCTTCGGCGGCGCCAACACCGCCCTCCTGCTGGCCCCGGGATGACCGCCACCGCCATGACCACCGCCGAGAACACCCCTGCCGACCACACCCACGGACTGCGGATCCTCGCCGAGGCCCGCCGCCCCGCACCCGGCCTGGACGGGCCGCCGCCACCGCTGCCCGGCTTCGCCGCCTCCGCCTTCAACCCGCTGGTCGCCGACACCGCGGAGCGCTGCCTGCGCGCCCACCACGGCGAACCGCCCGCCCCCGGACGGACCGCCCTGCTGCTCGCCAGCGCGAGCGGCGACCTCGACACCACGCGGGCCATCGAGCGCAGCGCCGAACCCGGACAGCGGACCGGCCCGCTGCTGTTCTTCCAGTCCAACCCCAACGCCGTCCTCGGGCACGTCTCCGCGCGCTGGGGCCTGACCGGCCCGATCGTGGCGATCTGCCCGGCCGAGGCCGAACCCGGCGTGGTCCCGGCCGAGGCGTTCGAACTCGCCGCACTGCTGCTCCAGGACGGCGACGCCGACCGGGTGCTGGCCGTCGCCGTCGAGCAGACACCCGACGGGGACCGGGCCGCGGCCGTCCTGCTCGCCCCTCCGGCGGCGGGGAACCGGCCGGACTGACCCCTCCGAACCCTCCGACCGGACCGAACCGCCGCCCGAACCGCCGCCCGGACTGAACCCCGCGACCGCCCCCCGCCGTAGGAACCATCGAGGCCCGGCGCCTGACGCAGCCGCACCCGGCACACCAGCGCCCCCGCCCGTCCCCGCCTCGCTCCCGGCACCCGCCGCCCGAGCGACCGACCGCACGCAGCCCGCCACTCGCCGCACGCCACCCACCGCCCGAGCAGCCGACCGCACCCGCCGCCCCCGCGCGGCCGACCGACCCTGCCACCCGATCAGCCGCCCGGGCCGTCCACCGGCCCCGAGGGAGGGATCCACCCCCGTGACCATCCGCAGCCTCCGCACCCAGCTCGCGGACGACCCCGACGTGGGCGCCGGCAACGTCCTCACCGCCCGGATCGCGCTCGGGCTCGACCTGGACGTACCGCTGCTCAGCTTCGACACCCCGGTGGACGACCACCCCGCCTGGCAGCCGTTCACCCTGCGCGAGCTGGACCGCGCCGTCCGGGCCCGCGCCGCCGCGCTGCACGGCCTGGGCATCACCCGGCGCGACCCGGTGGTGGTGTACGCGAGCGACGCCGCCGACCACGTGCTCGCCTTCCTCGCCCTGGCCCGGCTCGGCGCCGTCCCCGCGCTGCTCAACCCCAACCTGGACGGCGAACGGGCCGCCCGCTACATCGCCCGCCTCGGCGCGGCCGGCGTCCTCGCCGACCCCGCCCACCTGGCCGCACTGGCCGGCCACGACCCGGGCGCGCCGCTGCTGCCCGAGATCGCCACCCTCGGCGCCGGCGACCCGGACGCCGCCCCGGAGCCGTACCGGCACTGGTCCGGCGACCCGGTGGCGATCACCCACTCCTCCGGCACCACCGGCATGCCCAAGGCCGTCGTCCACTCCCACGCGAGCCTGTACGCCGCGATCCGCCACCGGCTGCGGCTGCCCCGCCCGCAGGGCCAGGACCGGATGCTCAGCGCGCTGCCCGCCCCGCACGCCGCCACCCTGATCGCGCTCAACCTCGCGCTCAGCTCGCACACCGAACTCGCCGTGCTCTCCCGGCAGTCCGGCGACGGCGTGCTGGAGGCCGTCGAGCGGTGGCGGCCCACCGGGGTGATCGGCTTCGCCGCCACCTGGGCCGACCTCGCCCGGCACGACCTCGCCGCCCGCGACCTGACCTCCGTGGCGCTCTGGTGGAACACCGGCGACTGCGCCCACGAGGTGCACATCCGCCGCCTGATCGCCACCGGCAGCCGGGAGACCGTCACCCGGGCCGGCCGCACCCGGCTGCCCGGCTCGCTGTTCGTGGACGGCCTCGGCTCCACCGAGATGGGGCACTCGCACTTCTTCATCACCCACGGCCCCGGCACCGAGCGCTACGGCCGCTGCGTCGGCCGCCCGCACGCCTTCGTCGACTGCGAGGTGGTCGGCCCGGACGGCGAGCCGCTCGGGCCCGGCGAGGTCGGTGAACTCGCCACCGCCTCACCGACCCTGGCGCTCGGCTACTGGAACGACTCGGCCACCACCTTCCGCACCCGGCTGCGCGGCCGCTTCCTCACCGGGGACCTGATGTACCGGGACGAGGAGGGCTACTACTACCACCTGGACCGGGCCGTCGACTCGGTCGAACTCGGCGACGGCAGGCGGCTGTTCACCGCGATGTCGGAGGAGCGGGTGCTGGCCGCCTGCCCGGACGTGCTGGACTGCACGGTGGTCGCGGTCCGGGACGGCGAGCGCGTCGTCACCGACGTGCTGCTGCTCCTCGCCGCGGACGCCGACCCGGCCGCGGACCGCACCGGGGCGGTCGTCGCCGCCCTGGACGAGGCCGCCGCCGCGACCGTCCGCAAGGTGCTGGTGGTCTCCCCCGACGACATCCCGCTCGGCCCGACCGGCAAGGTCCGCAAGGTCCTGCTGCGGGAAACCCACCTCGCGGCGGTGGGCGCATGAGCGAGCGGAGTGTGCGAGCAGGCGAGCGGGGCGGGCGCACGACCCCGCGCCCCGGCGCCGTCGTCACCGGCATCGGCCTGGTCTCCCCGCTCGGCCGCAAGCCCGCCGAGGTGTTCGAGGCGCTCACCGCCGGCCGCTCCGGCCTGCGCGCCGTCCCCGAGGGCCACGCCGCACACGGCTGGCTGCCCGCCGCCGGGCTCGCCCCCGCCGTGGACGGCCGGGAGGTGCTGCCGCCGACCGAGACCCGCTGCGTGGACCGCTTCGTGCTGCTCGCCCTGGCCGCCGCCGACGACGCGCTCGCCGACGCCGGACTGGCCGTCGGCCGGGACGCCGACCCGCACCGCACCGCCGTGGTGCTGGCCACCGGCGGCGGCGGACTGGAGACCTTCGAGCAGCAGTCGCACCGCCGGCTGGAGCGCGGCCGCCCCGGCGTCAGCCCGTACCTGCTGCCCGGCATGCTCTCCAACATGGCCGCCGCCCGGATCGCCATCAAGCACGGCATCCGGGGCTACAGCTCCGCCGTGGTGACGGCCTGCGCGGCCGGCGCCCAGGCGATCGCCGAGGGGCTGCGGCTGATCCGGGCCGGGGACGCCGACGTGGTGGTGTGCGGCGGCACCGAGTCCTCGCTGCACCCGACCATCGCCGCCGCCTTCACCAACGCCCGCGCTCTGGCGCAGGGTTGGGACGACCCCGAGCAGGCCAGCCGGCCCTTCGACGCCCGCCGCAACGGCTTCGTGCTCGGCGAGGGCAGCGCCGTCCTGGTCCTGGAGCGGGCCGAGCACGCCGAGGCGCGCGGCGCCGCCGGCTACGCGGACGTCCTCGGCTGGGGCGCCTCCACCGACGCCCACCACCCGACCATGCCCCGCCCGGACGGCACCGGCGCCGCCGACGCGATGCGCGCCGCGCTCGCCAACGCGGGCCTGGCCCCGGGTGACATCGACTACGTGAACGCCCACGGCACCGGCACCAAACTCGGCGACGTGGCCGAGACCGCCGCGCTGCGCGCCGTCTTCGGCGCCGAGCCGCCCGCGGTCAGCTCCACCAAGGGCGCCACCGGCCATCTGCTGGGCGCCGCGGGCGCGTTGGAGGCGGCGGTGACCGCCCTGGCGGTGGCCCGGGGGACGCTGCCGCCCACCCTCAACCTGACCGACCCCGACCCGGCCTGCGACCTGGACCACGTCCGGGGCGCCGCCCGGACCGTCCCGGTGCGCGCCGCGCTGAGCAACGCCTTCGCCTTCGGCGGCCACAACCTCAGCCTGATCCTCGGCCCGGCCTCCACCCGGACCGCCCGCTAGCGGTACCGCCGACAGCCGCCGTCCGACTGCCGCCGCCCGACCGCGGTCGCCCGCCGCGCACCGCCGCGCGGCGCCGGCGCGCCCCGATCATCGATCCACCATCCCTCCCGGGGGGAGATCCCGTTGTCCATCCAGACCATCACCCACGTCGAGTTCCACTGCGCGGACGCCGACAAGACCGCGGCCGGACTCAGCGCCGACCTCGGCTTCACCGCCGACGCCCCGGCCACCGCCCCGGACGGCTCCCGCACCATCGGGCTGTGCCAGGGCACCATCCGGCTGCGGCTGACCTCCGCCGCCGACCCGGAGCACCCGGTGGCCGAGTACGTCACCCGGCACGGGGACGGCGTCGCCGTCCTCGCCCTCGGCTGCGCCGACCCGGCGGCCGCACTGGAGCGGGCCGAGCGGCACGGCGCCCGGGTGCTCGACCGGGCCGGCGCCCTGATCGAGGGCTTCGGCGACACCGCGCTGCGCCTGGTCCCGCTGCCGGACGCCGAGGCCACCCCGGAGCCCCGCCTGCTGGACGGCCTCGACCACGTCGCGATCTGCCTGCCGGCCGGCACGCTCGCGGAGGCCGTACGGTTCTGCGAGGACGCGCTGGACTTCCGCACGATCTTCGAGGAGTACATCGAGGTCGGCGAGCAGGCGATGGACTCCAAGGTGGTGCAGAGCGCCTCCGGCGGCGTCACCTTCACCCTGATCGAGCCCGACACCACCCGCCGCCCCGGCCAGATCGACGAGTTCCTCGCCGCCCACGGCGGGGCCGGCGTCCAGCACCTCGCCTTCAGCACCCGCGACATCGCCGGCGCCGTCCGGACCGCCCGGGAGCGCGGCGTGGAGTTCCTGACCACGCCGGACGCCTACTTCGACGCCCTGGCCGACCGCTTCGGCGAGACGGCCATCCCGGTGGCGACCCTGCGCGACCTGCACGTCCTGGTCGACCAGGACCACGGCGGCCAGCTGTTCCAGATCTTCGCCCGCTCGACCCACCCCCGGCGCACCTATTTCCTCGAACTGATCGAACGGCAGGGAGCGGGCACCTTCGGCACCGCGAACATCAAGGCCCTCTACGAGGCCGTCGAACGGCACGGCCCCGCCGCCGAGGACCGGCCCGCCCCCGCACAGCCGAAGCAGGCCCGGCCGACGGCCGCCGCCCCCGGGTTCCGACTCACCGAGGCCGAGCGCGCCCTGCTGCCCACCCCCGACGAGGTGGCGCACTACCGCGAGCACGGCTGGTACCTCTCCCGCAGGCTCTTCAGCGACGAGGAGCTGGACACCCTCCAGGCCGCCACCGAGGCGTACTACGCCGGCCACCGGGACCGCGAACTGCCCGTCCGGCCGCCCCGGTTGGCCTCCTGGCGGCCCGAGGACGGGCCGGTCCAGCGGCACAACGACTACGTGCACTACGAGAGCGACGCGATCGGCGCGATCCTGCGCAAGCCGCTGGTCGGCGCGGTGGCCGCGCTGCTCGCCGGCACCGAGGAGATCCGGGTCTTCCAGTCGACGCTCATCTACAAGCCCCCGGTGCCCGAGGAGCCCAGCAACCGGGTGCCGTGGCACTTCGACAAGCACTACTGGCAGACCTGCAGCTCCGAGGAGATGCTCACCGCCTTCATCCCGTTCCACGACTGCCGCGAGGAGAACGGCACCATCACCATGGTCGACGGCAGCCACCGCTGGCAGGAGCTGCCCTCCGGCGAGGACTCCACCCGGCACTTCGCCGACCGCGACGGCTCCGAGCTGGAGTCCATCCTGGCCGCCAACGCCGCCCACAACGGGCAGCGGGTGCGCAAGGTCCCGATGCTGATCCCGCGCGGCCACCTGTCCTTCCACCACTGCCGCACCTACCACGGCAGCGGCCCCAACCTCGCCTCCTTCCCGCGCCGGGCGGTCTCGCTGCACCTCCAGGACGGCGCCAACGAGTACCGCCGGCACGACCGGCCGGACGGCGAGCCGGTGGTGTACAACCACGACGTACTGGTGGGCCGTACGGACGACGGCCGGCCGGACTACGCCGACCCGCGGTTCTGCCCGACGGTCTGGCGGGGACAGCCGTGACCGCGCCCGCGCACCCGGCCGGCGAGGGCGCCGTACTGCCCGACAGCCCCGCTCCGCTGGACACCCCCGCCGAGCGCTACCGGATGCTGCGACTGATCCGCGGCTTCGAGGAGCTGGCGCTCGGCCTGGTGAAGTCCGGCGCGATCCCCGGCGGCATCCACCCGTACATCGGGCAGGAGGCCGTCGCGGTCGGCGTCTGCTCGGCGCTCGGCCCGGGCGACCGGCTTGCCAGCACCCACCGCGGCCACGGCCACGTGCTCGCCCGGGGCACCGCGCCGCACCGGCTGCTCGCCGAGCTCCTGGGGCGGGTCGGCGGATCGAACGGCGGCCGGGGCGGCTCCATGCACGCCGCCGACTTCTCGCTGGGCATCCTCGGCGCCAACGGCATGGTCGGCGCCGGTGCCCCGATCGCGGTCGGCGCGGCCTGGGCGGCTGTCAACCCCGGACGGACGACCGCCGAAGGGCCGGGAACCGAAGGCCCGGGGACCGACGGCCCGGAGGCCGGCCGGACCCCGGTCGCGGTGGCCTTCTTCGGCGACGGCGCGCTCAACCAGGGCGTCCTGCTGGAGTCGCTCAACCTCGCCGCGATGTGGCGCCTGCCGGTGCTGTTCGTCTGCGAGGACAACGGCTACGCCACCACCCTGCCCGCCGCCACCGCCGTCGCGGGCAGCGCCACCGGCCGGGCCGCCGCCTTCGGCATCCCCGCCGAGGAGGTGGACGGCATGGACACCGAGGCCGTCCGCACCGCCGCGCTGCGCGCCGTCGAGCGGGCCCGCCGCGGCCGCGGCCCGGGCTTCCTGGCCTGCCGCACCTACCGCTACGAGGGCCACCACACCATGGAGCGCCGGATGAAGCTGCGCTACCGCTCCCCCGAGGAGGTCGACGCCTGGCGCGAGCGCGACCCGCTCCCCCGGGCCGCCGCCCTGCTCGACCCGGCGACGGTCGCCGAGCTGGACCGCTCGGTGGCCGAACAGCTCGCCGCCGCCGAGGAGTTCGCGCTCGCCTCGGAGCACCCGGACCCGGCGGGCGCACTGGACCACCTGTACGCCGACGGGCTGCGGCCCCGGGCGGGGGCGACGCCGTGACCAGGCTCTCGTACACCAAGGCGCTCAACCGGGCTCTGGCCGACGAACTCGCCGCCGATCCGGCGGTCTGCGTCTTCGGCGAGGACATCGGCGCCGGTCTGGCCGGGCCGACCCTCGGCCTGCTGGACCGCTTCGGGCCGGGCCGGATCGTCGACACCCCGCTGTCCGAGCAGGCCTTCACCTCGATGGCCGTCGGCGCCGCGCTGGCCGGCCGGCGCCCGGTGCTGGAGTTCCAGATCCCGTCGCTGCTGTTCCTGGTCTTCGAGCAACTCGTCAACCAGGCCCACAAGTTCTCGCTGATGACCGGCGGCCAGGCCACCGTCCCGCTGACCTGCCTGGTGCCCGGCTCGGGCTCCCGGGACGGCTGGGCCGGGCAGCACTCCGACCACCCGTACAGCCTGTTCGCGCACGCCGGGGTGAAGACCGTGGTGCCCGCCACCCCGACCGACGCCTACGGGCTGCTGCGCTCGGCGATCCGCGACCCGGACCCGGTCGTGGTGTTCGCGCCCGCCGCCGCGATGCCGGTGCGCGAGACCGTCAGCTGGGACCTCGTCCCCGTCCCGCTCGGCCGGGCCCGGATCCACCGGCCGGGCTGCGACGTCACCGTGGTCGCCCTCGGGCACCTGGTGCACGACGCCCTCGCGGTGGCCGAGGAACTGGCGCCGGAGGTCTCGGTGGAGGTCCTCGACCCGCGCACGGTGTACCCCTTCGACTGGCAGGCGCTCGCCGACTCGCTGGAGCGCACCGGCCGCCTGGTCGTCCTGGACGACTCCAACCGCAGCTGCGGCTTCGGCGCCGAGGTGCTGGCCACCGCCGCCGAGGAGATGCGCCTGGTCGCCCCGCCCCGACGGATCACCCGCCCGGACGGCGCCGTGCTGCCCTTCGCCCCCGCCCTCGACCGCGCCGTCCAGCCCGGCCGCGAGCAGCTGCGGCACGCGCTGGACCTCGTGCTGAAGCACCGCTGACCGACCGCACCCCGAACACTTCGATCGCCCAACAGCCCGACCAAGGAGCCCCGTTGTCCACGAACCGCTACCACTGGGACCGCTCGCACCCCGGCCTGACCAGCCTCCAGCAGGCCATCGACCCGCTGCGCCGCGAGGTGGTCGAGCACTCGGTGTACCGCTCGCTCACCGGCATCGAGCGGGTCCGCACCTTCCTCGGCAGCCACGTCTTCGCCGTCTGGGACTTCATGTCGCTGCTCAAGAGCCTCCAGCGCGACCTCACCTGCGTGGACGTGCCGTGGGTCCCGAACGGCCCGACCGCCAGCCGCCGGCTGATCAACGAGATCGTGCTGGTCGAGGAGAGCGACGAGCTCGGCGAGGGCTACACCAGCCACTTCGAGCTGTACGTCGAGGGCATGCGGCAGGCCGGTGCCGACCCGCGCCCGATCGAGGAGTTCCTGGCCCTGCTGGGCTCCGGCACCGCCGTGCCGGACGCCCTGAAGAACGCCGGAGTGCCGCAGCCCGCCCTGGACTTCACCTCCACCACCTGGTCGATCGTGGAGAACGCGCCGGTGCACTGCCGGGCCGCCGCCTTCGCCTTCGGCCGGGAGGACCTGATCCCGGACATGTTCACCCAGGTCATCCGGATCGACGACCCCGAGGGCGCGCTCACCGTCTTCAAGGACTACCTGGCGCGTCACATCGAGGTCGACGGCGAGCAGCACACCCCGATGGCGATGCAGATGCTGATCGACCTGTGCGGCGACGACCAGGACAAGTGGGACTCCTGCGCCGAGACGGTCCGCACCGCGCTGCGCGCCCGGCTCCAGCTGTGGACCGCGATCGAGCGGTCCTTCTGAGGCCTGCCGGAGGACGTCCGTCGTCACGGTGGAAGGGCGCCCACGGGGAACCGGCCTCCCCGTGGGCGCCCTTCCACCGCCGGGGCCTGCCTTCGCACTCGCGCCTGCGGGGCGGCTCAGAGCACCTTGGGCAGCACCCCGGCCGAGGCGGGCGGCCGGTCCCCGGCCCTGCGGAACCGGTGCAGCGCCGCCCGGCCCTCCGCCCCGCGCACCCGGGCGGCGAGCCGGGCCGGCAGCACCACGGTGGCCAGCCGGCCCTCGCCCCGGAACCCCTCGACCGTCCAACAGACCCAGGGAATCGGATAGTTGGCCGCCGGACTGAACAGCACGGGCCGCTTCCCCTGGAAGCTCACCGCATAGGCGCCGAAGCCGCTCCAGTTGGAGAAGCTGAACCGGCGCGCCGCCGGGTCGAAGCCCAGCGGCACGCAGTCGCGCAGCCGCGAGCGGCCGAGGGTGGCCAGGAACCACAGGTTGGCGCGGAGGTTGAGGTGTGCGGTCGGGAACTCCTCGACCGCCGTGCGCAGTGCGCCCGCGAGCACCGCCGGTCCTTCCTCGGGCCGGTGCGGCAGATGGACCTCGCTGAGGAGGTTGCCGAGCAGCGCGGGCGACAGGCCCAGCCAGCGGCGCGCGTTGACCGGCACGGTCAGCATCCGCTCGGCGTCGTCCCCGTCCAACTCCCGCAGGGTGCTGAGGAGGTGGGCGCAGAGCACGTCCCCGGAGGAGAGCCGGCGCCCGGCCGCCAGTCCGAACTCCTCGCGCATCCTGGCCAGTTCGGCGTCGGTGAAGGCGATCTGGACGATCCGATTGGCGCGTGGCCCGACCGCCACCTCGCGGGCCAGCAGCTCCGCCTCCGCCGCCGAGGGCAGCCGGAAGCCGGGCCGGCCGCAGTCCTCGTCCGGGAGTACCTCGGCCAGCAACTCGTCCTGGTCGTCGACGAGTTCGGCCTTCGGCAGCGGTTCGCCCTCGACCGCCGCGGACCAGGTCCGCAGCAGCAGCATGAAGCTGTGCAGGTCGCCGATCGCATGGTGCCAGGAGCAGCCGAGCACCGTACCGCCGTCGGCCGTGCGGGTGAGGCGCACGGTGAGCAGCGGGACGCCGCCGTCGCGGGCGGCGGGGGCGTCCAGCGGGGCGACCAGTTCGGCGCCGGCCGCCGTCGCCCGGCCCATCGCCTCGGCGAGCGTGCCCTCGACGGTGTAGACCTCGAACGGCACACCGGTGTCGTCGCAGACCGCCTCCAGGACGCCCTCGACGGTGCGCAGCCTTCCGGCGAAGACCGGCACCCGCTCCAGCGCCCGGGCCAGGCCGGCGGCGAGCCGGTCGTCGTCCAGCGGGTACTCGAAGCAGAGCACGACCGAGACGGCGAGGTCGGCGAGCATGGTGTCCATCAGCCCGCAGCGCAGCACCCGGCCGGTGGCGTGCCCGGCCCGGACGGTCCGGGATCTTCGCAACTGCGGCCAGATGCTCATGGGTTCCGTTCCGAAGCACTCGACGACTCCCGGTGACGCGCGGGCGCGTTCCGGCGGCGCGCGATCCGCGGGCACGCCGAACGATAGTGGCGCGCGGAGGCAGTGGTCCAGTCCAATCCCGCACTCCGGCAGGGCTCTTCGGCCGGTGCGGCGACAGCGACGGCGATAGAATGCGCAGCATGGGAGAGCGCCCCGGCGCACCCTCCGCGCCGCCCCTCGTCCTGGTCACCGGCACCGCGTCGCGGGTGATCGACCCGACCCGGGCCTACCACCTCGGCCGCGACCCGACCAGCGAGATCGTCCTGGACGACCCCCGGGTGTCCTGGCACCACGCGATCCTGCGCGCCACCGGAGGGCACTGGCTGCTGGAGGACGTCGACAGCACCAACGGCACGTACGACGAGGGCCGGCGGGTCAGCCGCGAGGAGGTCGGCCCGGGCACCCGGCTGCGCTTCGGCGACCCGGCCGACGGCCCGTCCGCGGCCTTCGCCGGCCTTCCGGCACCCACCGCGCACAAGCGGCCGTCGCTGGTCGCCCCGCACCTCTCCGGCACCTTCCGCCGTCCGAGCGCCGTCCACCGGCTGCTCGGCCGCACCGTCCGGATCGGCCGCTCGCGCGACAACGACCTGGTCCTGGACAACCTGGTGGTCTCCCGGTACCACGCCGAACTGCGCGCGCTGCCCGACGGCGGCCACGAGATCGTCGACCTGGACAGCCACAACGGCACCTACCTCAACGGCCGCCCCGTCCAGCGCGCCCCGGTCGGCCCGGCGGACATCGTCGGCATCGGCCACTCCGCGCTCTGCCTGGCCGACGGCCGGCTGGTCGAGTACACCGACACCGGCGAGGTCTCCCTGGACGTCCGGCACCTGGTGGTCCGGGTCGGCCCCGACCACCGGGTGCTGCTGGACGACGTCGGCTTCCCGCTCGCCGAGAAGGCGCTGCTCGCGGTGGCCGGGCCGAGCGGCGCGGGCAAGTCCACCCTGCTCAACGCGCTCACCGGGCTGCGCCCCGCCGACCAGGGCACGGTGCTGTACGACGGGCGCGACCTCTACCGCGACTACGCCGAGCTGCGCCGCCGGATCGGCCTGGTGCCGCAGGACGACATCCTGCACACCCAGCTCACCGTCCACCGCGCCCTGTCCTACGCCGCCGAGCTGCGCTTCCCCGGCGACACCGACCCGCACGAGCGGGAGGCCCGGGTCCGCGAGGTGATCCACGAACTGGGCCTGGACGGCCGCGCCGACCAGGTGATCGCCAGCCTCTCCGGCGGCCAGCGCAAACGGGTCAGCGTCGCGCTGGAGCTGCTCACCAAGCCGTCCCTGCTCTTCCTCGACGAGCCGACCTCCGGGCTGGACCCGGGCATGGAGCGCTCGGTGATGCGGATGCTGCGCGGGCTCGCCGACGACGGCCGGACGGTGGTCGTGGTGACGCACAGCGTGCTGAGCCTGAGCGTCTGCGACCGGCTGCTGGTGCTGGCCCCGGGCGGGCGGACGGCGTACTACGGGCCGCCCGGCGAGGCGCTGGGCTTCTTCGGCTACGAGGAGTGGCCGGAGGCCTTCGAGGCCTTCGAGGACGAGGACCACGACAGCTGGCAGCAGCGGTTCCGCGGCTCCCCGCAGTACGCGCGCTACGTGGCGGCCGAGGGCGGGCCGACGCCGTCGTCCCGTCCGCGCCCCCATCCGCACCCGACCCCGCACGAGCCCGCCGCGTCGGCCACGCCCGCCCTTCCCGCCGCTCCCGCCGCTCCCGTGATCGACTGGGACAAGCCGCAGGGCTGGTTCTCCCAACTGGGCACCCTGGTACGCCGGTACACCGCGGTGCTGGCCGCCGACCGGCTCTTCCTCACCATCATGGTGGTGCTGCCCTTCGTGATCGGCCTGATGCGCCGGGCGATGGCCGGCTCCCGGCTCTCCCCCGACAACGCCGTCAACTGCCTGCTCACGCTCTGCATCGGCGGTCTGCTCACCGGCGCCGCCAACTCGGTGCGCGAGCTGGTCAAGGAGCGCGCGATCTACCGGCGGGAGCGGGTGGTCGGGCTGTCCAGATCGGCCTACCTGGTCTCCAAGGTGGTGGTGCTCGGCACGGTCACGGTGGCCCAGGCCGCGGTGCTGACCGTGGTCGGCCTGGCCGGGGTGGACCTCTCCTTCGCGGTGCCGACCGGGGTGGTGATGCCGCAGCTGCCCGAACTGATCCTCGCGGTCGCGCTGCTCGCCTTCTCGGCGATGATGCTCGGCCTGGTGGTCTCGGCGCTGGTGGGCAAGGAGGAGGCCACCATGCCGCTGCTGGTGCTCCTCTCGGTGGTGCAGATCGTCTTCAGCGGCCTGATGCTCAAGCTGCACGGCGTCCCGGGGCTGGAGCAGTTCGCCTGGCTGGTCCCGTCCCGCTGGGGCCTGTCGGCGATGGCGCGCACCGTCGAGCTGCACGGCATCTTCCCGAACGCGATCACCGCCGACCCGATGTTCCGGCACCAGCGCTCCGGCTGGCTGGTGGGCATCGCGCTGCTGCCCGCGCTCTCGCTGCTGTACGGCCTGGTGGTGCTGGCCCTGCTGCGGCGGCACGAGCCGAGCATCATGCGGCGCTAGCGGAAGGGCGACCGCCGCATGGACGAGTTCGCGTTCCGCCCCACCCACGTCGCCCCGCCGGACGGGATGGCCTCCTGGGCGGCACCCGACCCGGCCCGGCCCGACGCCCGGCTCGACGCGCTGCTGCCGCTGCAGCTGCTCGACCGCCGGGGCGACTGGGCGCGGATCCTCTGCTCCAACGGCTGGACCGCCTGGGTGGACGGCCGCCTGCTGGTCGCGCTGCCGCAGCCACCGCCCGCCGCCGGCGGCCCGCCCGCGCGGACCGCCGACCCGCGGCCGGCGCTCGCCGAGGCCGGGGGCGCACTCGACCGCTACCGCGCCCTGCTGGAGGACCTCGCCGGCGGCGCCCTCGACCTGGGGGCCTTCCGGGAGCGCACCCGGGGCCTGCGGATCGGCCTGGTGGTGGACGGCGAGGCGGTCTGGCTGTTCGACCCGGTGCACGACCGCTGGTGCTACGGCGACGGGCTCCAGCTCCAGACGTACGCGGCCACCGACCGGCCCAGCCCCTCGCCCGCGCCGTCGCCCGCGCCCGCGCCCTCGCACGGCCCGTCCGCGGAGGGCCCGTCCGCCCCCACCCGGACCGGTGAGCCGTGACCTCCGCCGAGCGCGACGGCGTCGAGCGGCCGTCCGCCGCACGCGAGGCCGCCAAGCGGGACGCCCCCGAGCGGGACGCCACCGAGTGGGACGCCACCGAGTGGGACGCCACCGGTCTGCCCGCCGGGCTGGTCGGGCGGCGGGTCGCCGGCTACCGGCTGGAGAACGAGATCGGGCGCGGCGGCATGGCCGTGGTCTACCGGGCCAAGGACCTGCGGCTCGGCCGGACCGTCGCGGTCAAGCTGCTCGCCCCCGAGCTGGCCCGCAACGAGGTGTTCCGGCAGCGGTTCATGCACGAGTCGGAGGCCGCCGCCGCGATCGACCACCCGCACATCATCCCGGTGTTCGAGGCGGGCGAGCAGGACGGCATCCTGTACCTCGCGATGCGCTACGTGGAGGGCGGCGACCTGCGCGCCCTGATCAACCGCTCCGGCCCGTTCCCGGTCGGGCGGGCCGTCCGGTTCGCCCTCCAGATCGCCTCGGCACTGGACGCCGCGCACGACCACGGCCTGGTGCACCGGGACGTCAAACCGGGCAACGTACTGGTCGCCGCCGGGACGGACAGCGAGCACCCCGAGCACCTGTACCTGGCGGACTTCGGCCTGACCAAGAAGTCCCTCTCGCTCAGCGGGCTGACCACCGTCGGCCAGATCGTCGGCACGCTCGACTACGCGGCGCCCGAGCAGATCTCCGGCAGGCCGCTGGACGGGCGCTGCGACCAGTACGGCCTCGGCTGCGTGGTCTTCGAGATGCTCGCGGGCGCCCCGCCGTTCCGCCGGGAGAGCGACCTCGCGCTGCTCTGGGCGCACCTCAACGACCCGCCGCCCGCACTGCGCGACCACCGGCCCGACCTGCCGGCCGCCGTCGGGGCGGTGGTCGCCCGGGCGCTGGCCAAGACGCCCGGGGAGCGGTACCCGAACTGCCTGGACTTCGTCGCCGAGCTGCGCGCGGCGAGCACCGCCGCCGCGCCGGAACCGTGGCGCGCCGACGGGCCGCCCACCCGGGTCGTCCCCGCGCTCGCCCCCGACCCGCCCCAGGTGCCCGGGCCGCCCGCCTGGGCCGCACCGGTCGTCCACCCGCCGCCGTCCCCGCCCGCAGGGAGCCGTCCGTCATGAACGCCGTGAGCCAGGTCTTCGCCGTGGTCGCCGCGGCGATCCACCTGATCGTCTGGCCGCTGGAGAGCTTCCTGTACGGGCACCCGCGGGTGCGCCGCGTGCTGACCGGCAGCACGGCGGACGCCCCGGAGGTCCGGCTGTGGCGCGTCAACATG
Organism: Kitasatospora sp. NPDC001225; assembly: GCF_053597855.1. Classification (NCBI taxonomy): domain Bacteria; kingdom Bacillati; phylum Actinomycetota; class Actinomycetes; order Kitasatosporales; family Streptomycetaceae; genus Kitasatospora; species Kitasatospora sp. NPDC001225. The sequence continues at coordinate 38,297 of NZ_JBSFJC010000027.1, read as the reverse complement.
GGCTTCTACAACCTCTTCCTGGCCCTCGGCCTGGTCGCCGGCCTGGTCCTGCTGCACACCGGACACCCGGGGGCCGGGCGGGCGGTGGTGCTCTACGTCGCCGCGTTCATGGTCGCGGGCGGGATCACCCTGTTCACCTCGGAACCGAAGCTGTGGCGCGGTGCACTCGGCCAGGCCGTCCCGGCGGCGATCATCCTTCTGACGGAGTCTTTCTGACGTTTCATCACCATCTCTTCAGGTGTACGGCTAAACTCCGCCTACCCCGCGACGGTCGCGGAGGCTGGGGGTGGCAGCGGTGGCGAAGATCCCGATCACCGACCGGTACGTCGTCGGCCTCGGCTGTCGGGTGAGCGTCCAGCAGGGCCTCACCTCGACGAAGGTCAGCTGGAGCGTCGCACACCTGCCGGAGGGCGGCTCGCCCCGGCCCACCGGCGGGAACAAGGAGATCGGCGTCATCTGCCCGCGCTGCCGGCGTTCCTTCTCCGTCCGGGTGGAGACCGCCACCAGGGCGCGGGTCAAGCGGCTGGTCCACCGGACGGTGGGCTGGCTGCTGGTGCTCTCGCTGCTGGCCCTCGTCCCGATGCTGGTCCAGCTGGGCGGCCGGACCGTCGAGGAGGGCGACGACCAGGCCGTCGACAACATCGGCCTGCTCTTCACGCTGGCCGCCGCGGGCGTGGTCGTCGGACCGTCGCTGCTGCTCAGTGCGGGCATCCACGACGGCATCGGGAAACTCCGGCTCATCCGGGCCGACGGCCGCAAGACCATGTGGGTGCGGGGCCACCGGCTGTTCTGAGCCGGGCCACGCCAGCCGCGCCCGTCACCCGGCGTCCGCCGGTACCTCGCCGCGGTGCCGCACCCGGGTGGCGAGCAGGGCACCGAGCGCGCCGGTCAGCAGCCCCCAGCCCGCCGCGAGCGGCACCGCCGTCCAGAGCACCGGGCGCAGGGTGAGGCTCCCGCCGCCCAGCCCGGCCAGCGGGTTGCCGCCGCCGAGCACAGCGCCCAGCAGGTCGCCCAGGCCGCCCTGGCCGAGGCCGACACCGAGCACGGAGAGCCCGTAGTCGGCGTCCACCCGGGTCCACAGGCCCACCAGCAGCACGGTGACGGCGGTGGCGAGCGCGAACCGGACGGCGTGCCGCCAGAGCCGGACGGTGCGCGGCGCGCGGCGGGCCGCCAGGAAGGCGGCGGCGAGCAGCAGGACGGCGGCCAGCGGCAGCAGCCACCAGCTGCGGGCGTCCTGCTCCGCGAGGGTGCCGAGGTCGATGGTCGCCGGCCCGCCCCCGGGGGTGCGCAGCACCGCGCTGAGCGGCTTGGGGACGGGCAGGCCGAGACCGCCGACCAGCCGCCCGTGCCACGTGGCGCCGAGCCCGACGCCGAAGGCCAGCCAGACCAGGTCGGGCAGCGCGAGCAGCACCACGGCCAGGGTCTGCCGGGGATTCCCGTGCACGACCGCGGTCAGCACCCCGGCCACCGCACCGATCGCCAGGTACGCCAGCAGGACCAGCCAGAGCGCGAACGCGGGCGGGCGGACGGCGAGTTGGTAGCGCACCAGGGCGGGCGGCAGCGGGGCCCGCCGGGACACCGCGAAGGTGACCGCGAACACCACCAGCAGCCAGGCCAGCCCGATGCCCACGGTGGTCGGGCCGTCCGCGCGGAAGCCGACCTCCGGGGTCAGCCCGAGCGCGCCGCCGATCGACTGGGCCAGGTCGCCGCCGAGCGGGACGACGAAGCCGTGCCGGGCGCCGAGGGTGAGCAGCACCAGGGCGAGCACCCAGAGCAGCAGCGTCCGGCCGATCCGCCCGAGCAGCTCACCGCCGCCCGCGACCGCGCGGAAGCGCAGCTGGCGCAGGAACACCTCGGCCATCGCGACCGCGCCGACCACCGAGACGCTCAGCGGCATCGCGCTGATCCCGGCCCCGACCGCCGCGAAGTCCCCGGCGCCGCCGTCGAGTTCGACGGTGCCGCCGACGGCGAGCGCGAGCGTCGCCGCCAGCACGGCGGGAAAGCCGCCGTCCGGGAGGTCGTCGGCGCCGGCCAGCCAGAGACCGAGCGCGGCCACCGCCGCCATCGCGACCAGCCCGGCCAGCACCACGGCGAGCGCGTCCAGCCAGCCGCGTACGGCGCCGGGCGGGCCCGCGGCCCGGGTGGTGGGCTGCTGCATGCCGCCTCCTCGTCGCTCGCGGGGTGCACAGGGGTCCGGCCCGGGCGCGGCGCGATCGATCTCTGATCTACGCCCGATCTACGCCCGATCGGCTCCCGGCCGGGTTCCGGCCGGGTTTCCAGGGTGGCCGACGGTCGGCGGGCACGCTCGGCGACGCCCCGGCACCTGCTGTTGCGGCGAACGGGGCAACGGGGGAGAAAGGGAAGCCACTGGCAGGAGCCTCCCGAGCCGGCCCCGGTCGGCCGACCGCCTGCGAAACGGAGCCTCGATGACCACCCAACCGCCTCCGTCCGGCCTGCCCGGCCCGCCTGGTGAGCCTCCGCACGGTCCGCCGTCCGGTCCCCCGTCCGGGCCGTTGGCCGGTCGACCGTCCGGCGGCGGTACGGCCGGTTCGCCGTCCGTGCCCCCTCCGCCCTCGGGCCCGTCCGGGGCCGCCGGGGCGGGTGGCGCCGGGAGTGCGAGTGGTCCCGGCGGCGCGAGCGGACCGGGCGGGCCGACCGGACCGGGCGGCGCAGGCGGGCCCGGCGGGCCGTCGTCCGGCGGGCCCGGACGCGGGGCGCGCACGCCGTGGTGGCGCTCCGGGAAGGGACTGGCGCTGGCGGCGGGCACGGTGGCGGTGGCCGTGGTGGCCACCGTGCTGATCGTCAACAACCAGGGCGGCAACCACCCGGCCGTGCCGACCGCGAACGAGGTCGCCCTGCAGGCCCCGGCCGATCCCGGGCCGGACCCGTTCACCCCGTCGGTGGAGACCCAGGGGGTGAGCGCCCCCGCACCCGGCTCCGCCGTCCCGACCCCCGCCCCGACCGTCACCCCGACGGCGCAGCACCCGGGCGGCGCCTCGTCCCGGAGCGGTTCGCCGACCGCGCTCCACAGCGTCGAGGGCAGCTCGGCCGGGCTGTACGCCGGGTCGATGGGCAAGCCGAGCTGCGACACCGAGCGCCTGGTCGGGATGCTCTCGACCGGGGACACCGGGCGCGCCTGGGCCTCCGCCGCCGGCATCGCGCAGGCCGACGTCCCCGGCTACCTGCGCTCGCTGACCTCCGCCTACCTGCGGGTGGACACCCGGGTGACCAACCACACCTACAAGAGCGGCGCGGTGGTCGAGTACCAGTCCGCACTGCAGGCGGGCACCGCCGTCCTGGTGGACGCCCAGGGCGTGCCCCGGGTGCGCTGCTCCTGCGGCAATCCGCTGAAGCCGCCGACGCTGGTGAGCAACGCGAGGTATACCGGGAAGGCCTGGGCGGGCTTCCAGCCGTCCACGCTGATCATCGTGGTGCCGGCAGCCCGACCGGTGACCGAGATCATCCTGGTGAACGTCGAGACCGGCGGGTGGTTCTCCCGGATGACCGGGCGGGTCGAGGTCGTGGACCGACCGGCCGAGCCGCCGAAGGGACCCCTGGTGCCCGGCATCCCGCCGCCGGGCCCGTGGACGCCGTCCACACCCTCGGCCACCTCCTCGACCTCCCCCGGTACGACGTCCCCCGGCACGACCTCGCCCGGTGCAACGTCGCCGGGTGCAACATCGCCGGGCACGACCCCACCCGGCACGACCTCGCCCGGCACGCCGACGAGTTCGGGTGCCATCCCCTCAGGCTCCACAAGCGCCGGAGTCACCTCCTCGGGCCCGACGACCCCCGGAGCCACGTCCCCGACCAGCTCGGGTCAGCCGCCGGGGACGGCCACGACGACCAGCACCCCGCCCCCGTCCACGGTGACCACCGGCGCACCGACTCAGACACAGACGCCGACACCGATCACCAGGACGCCCTCCCCCGCGACGACGACCTCCGCCGCCACGACGGCAACCGGGACCACGGCGACCACCACCACCGCCCAGGCGCCGACCGCGACCTGCGCGAGCACCGCGCCGTCCACCCTGCCGCCCTGCCCGACCGCGAGCACCGCCACGCCGAGCTGACCCGGCGCACGCCCCACTGCCATCGACCCTCACCCGGCCGGTGGCAGCGGCGCGCCTCAGGGCAGCAGCACCTTCGCGTCCTCGGGCCCGAGCACCCGGCCGTCCGCCGAGCGCACCTCGACCGGCGCGACGGGCGCACCGGACTCGCGGTCCACCAGACGCGCCCGGGGCTCGCCCTCCTCGAAGAACCACTGGTCGCCCCACTGCCGCAGCGCCGTGATCACCGGGAACAGCGCACGGCCCTTCTCGGTGAGCACGTACTCCTGGTACGGGCTGCCGTCGGCGGCCGGCGCGAGTTCGAACACGCCGTTGGCGACCAGGCCGGCCAGGCGGGAGGACAGGATGTTCTTGGCCAGGCCGAGGTTCTTCTGGAACTGCCCGAAGCGGCGCAGTCCGTCGAAGGCGTCACGGACGATCAGCAGCGTCCAGCCGTCGCCGACGACGTCGAGCGGACGGGCGACCGGGCAGGCCGATTCCTCGTGCGTGGTGCGTTTCGGCACTTCTCCCACCTCTCAGCTCTCACCGGTCGGCGCCCAGCGTACCGATCAGAGCATGGTTGCTTATTAAAACCAGAGTATGCCATGGTGTCGCGGTAGCACTTTGAAACCACCATGCCCCTTCGAGGGAGTCCCGCCCATGACCTCACCCGCCCGCGCGTCCGCCGAGGACCCGACCGCCGCCGACCCGACCGCCGCCGCCCTGGCCGAAGCCCCGGCCGACACCCCCACCGGGGCCCCGCCGCGTGGCCTGTCACCGGCCGTCGCCTGGCTGCTCTCCGTCGCCTGCGGCCTCGCCGTGGCCAACGTCTACTACTCGCAGCCACTGCTCGACCTGATCGCCCGGGACTACGGCATCGCCCCGGCGACCATCGGCCTGGTCGGCACCCTCACCCAGACGGGCTACGCCCTCGGTCTGCTCCTGCTCGTGCCGCTCGGCGACCACGTCAACCGCCGCACCCTGATCACCTCCCAGCTCGGCCTGTCCGTCCTCGCCCTCCTCGCCGTCGCACTCGCCCCCTCCGCTCCGCTGCTGCTCCTCGCGATGGCCGCCGTCGGCGTCCTCGCCGTCGTCGCCCAGGTGGTCGTCGCCTACTCCACCCAACTCGCCGCCCCGGGCGACCAGGGGCGGGTGGTCGGCACCGTGACCAGCGGCATCGTGGTCGGCATCCTGCTCGCCCGCACCGTCGCCGGGACCATCGGCGACCTGGCCGGCTGGCGCGCCGTCTACGTCGTCTCCGCCGTCGCCACCGCCGCCATGGCCCTCGCCGTCGCGGCCGCCGTCCCGTCCGAGCGGCACCGGGCGGCCGAGCGGATCGGCTACCCGCGGCTGGTCGGCTCGGTGTTCACGCTCTTCGCCCAGGAGCGCGTGCTCCGGGTCCGGGCCGTCCTCGCGCTGCTCGGCTTCACCTCCGTCACCGTGCTGCTCACCCCGATGGTGCTCCCGCTCGCCGCGCCTCCCTTCGACCTCAGCCACACCCAGATCGGGCTCTTCGGCCTGGCCGGCGCCGCCGGAGCGCTCGGCGCCGGGTACGCCGGCCGCCAGGCCGACCGCGGCCGGGCCGAACGCACCGCCGGCATCGGCCTGCTGGCCATGCTGGTCGGCTGGCTCCCGGCTGCGCTGCTGCCGCACTCGGTCTGGTGGCTGGTGCTCGCCATGGTGGTGATCGACTACGGCCTGCAGTCCGTCCACGTCGCCAACCAGCACCTCCTCTACCAGGTCCGCCCGGAGGCGCAGAGCCGCCTGACCGCCGGCTACATGCTGCTCTACTCCGCCGGGTGCGGCGCGGGCGCGATCCTGTCCACCGTCGTCTACGACCACGGCGGCTGGACGGCCGTCTGCCTGCTCGGCGCCGCCACCAGCCTCACCGCGCTCGGCTACTGGTGGACGGCGGCCCGCCGCTGACGGCCGGTCGGCCATCGGCCCCGCCGCCTACGCGTCCGCCACCGCCGCCTCCGCCGCCGACGCCGCGGCGAGGACCTCCCGCAGCGTCCGTATGCCCTCGCGCCAGGCCGCCGCCTCCCCCGACTCGTCCCACAGCTCCGCGAGCTCCGACTCCTCCGCGACCACCCGGTCGAGCGCCGCCACCGCGAGCGGGCGCAGCTCGGCGGAGAGCGGCGGGACCGGCTCCTTGGGCCCGTAGGCGCTGGTCACCGCCGCCCCACCCGGGCACTGCGCCGCCACCAGCGCGGCGGCGGCGACCGCCTCCACCGCCTCGTCCGAGTCCAGGAACTCCTCCGCCCGGACGGCGTACAGCAGCGCCGACCGGAGCAGCGCCTCCCGCTCGCCCGGCGCCGCGTCGTCCAGTCCGCCGCAGAAGTCCGCCGCCGAGTCGTTGTCGAAGTGCCCGATGTCCCAGGTGCCCATGCCGATCCCCTCACGCCGTTCGTGTTCGTGTGCGACGGATGCTTGCACACGGCACTGACAATCGGCCGGGCCGAGGGATATTCGCTGGTCAGGGCCGACCGCGGTGGGGCAGAGTGCCCCCATGACCACGATTCAGGGGCTGGACCGGGACGGGTACATCGCACGGGAGGGCTCGCTCGACCGCGTGCCGCCGGCGTTCGCGCCGGTGGTCGTCGCGGCCCGGGAGCGGATCGCCGCGGCCTTCGCCCCCGACCGGCTGCACAGCGCCTACCTCTACGGCAGCCTCCCGCGCGGCACCGCCACCCCCGGCGTCTCCGACCTCGACCTGCTGCTCGCCCTGCGCCACGAACCCACCGCCGCGGACCGGGCGGAGGCCGACGCCCTCGAGGCCGCGCTCGACGGGGAGTTCGCGCAGGTGAACGGGGTCGGCGTGGTGCTGGCCGGCACGGACACCCTGCTGAGCGAGCTCGAACGCCACGACCTCGGCTGGTTCGTCGCCTGCCTCTGCACCCCGCTGCTCGGCGAGGACCTCGCCGCCCGGCTCCCCCGCTACCGCCCCACCTCGCTGCTCGCCCGGGAGACCAACGGCGACCTGGCCCTGGTCCTCCCGCTCTGGCACGAGCGCCTGGCCGCCGCCACCACGGAGGCCGAACTGCGCGGCCTCAGCCGCGCCGTCTCCCGCCGCCTCGTCCGCACCTGCCTCACCCTGGTCATGCCCCGCTGGGGCGGCTGGACCAGCGACCTCGCCGCCTCCGCCGAGATATTCGCCGGCTACTACCCCGAGCGCGCCGCCCAAGCGCGCCTGGCCGCCGCCCTCGCCCGCGGCCGCTCCCCCGACCGGGCCGCCCTCACCGTGCTCGTCGACGACCTGGGCCCCTGGCTCGCCGCCGAGTACGCCGCCGTCCACGGCGTGAAGGCACCGCGCCCGTGACGGCGCCGCGCCCGTGACGGCGCCGCGCCCGTGACGGAACCGCACCCGGACGGCCGGCCCTACGGTCCGGACCACCGGTGCGTCCCGCTCCCGCCGGCCCACGGCATGCTCGTCCCGGACGTCGTCCGCGGGCGGATCGGGTACGTCGAGGTCCTCGACCCGGCGGCCGCTCCGGGACACCAGTCCCGGCCGGGGCTGAACTCCCCGCCGCCGCAGGGGCTTCAGTCCACGCACGGGATCCCGCCCGCCTTCACCGCCGGCCCCTGCATCGGCAGCCCCGCCGCCGAGTCGGCGGAGGTCTCACCCGGCGCGGCCGACGGCACGGCCGTCGGGCTCGGGGTACGGGAGACGGCGAGGGTGAGCAGGACGCGTCCCGCGGGGATCCCCGACGAGAAGACCGCGTTCACCCCGTAGCGGGCGGCGAGGCGCTGCGCCTCGGCCTTGGCCCCGGCTCCGTACCCGACTGCGGTGGCCCGGGTCCTGGCCGGGGCGTCGCCGATCCGGCCCGTCTGGTAGCCGAGTTCGGCCAGCGCCCGGGACTCGTTGGCCGCCGCCCCCGCCCCCGCGACCGCGTTGATGTCGACCACCGCCTTGGGCGTCGCGCTCGGCGTCGGGGTCGCGGAGGGCGACGGGGCCGGATCGCCCGGCGCGTCCCCGGACGGCGCGACGGGCACGACGGCGGGGACGGCCGGCGCCGGCTCGTGCTTGAAGAGCTGCCGGACGATCTTCCTGATCAGGTCCGGGTTGACGGTGTTGACCTCCTGCCCGCCGACCGTCTTGAAGCCGCTGATCGGCAGGGTGTTGAACTCCACGTTGCCGCCGGTCAGGTTGGGCGCCTGCTGGGCGAAGTCGAGGATGTTCCACTCGTTGTCGATGACCACGTCCTTCTTCACCACCGCGAACAGCTTCTGCATCTGCCCGAGGTCGTTCAGGATGCCCTGCTGCTTGAGCCGGTACTCGACGGAGGAGAGGAACGCCTGCTGCCGGTGGGTGCGGTCGAGGTCGCCGTTGGTGAGGTGGTGGCGCTGGCGGACGAAGGAGAGCGCCTGCGCGGCGTCGAGGGAGCTGATCCCGGCCGGGAGCTTGAGGCCGGTGCCGCCGCCCTCGTGGGTGGCGGTCCGGGCGATGATCGGGTCGTCCACGGGGTGGTTGAGGCAGACCTGGACCGGCTCGACCGCCTTGGCGATGTCGTAGAAGCCGATCAGGTTCACCTCCGCGAAGTGGTCGATCGGGACGTCCAGGAAGCTCTGCACGGTCCGGATGGTGGCCGAGCGGCCGGCCTCGCGGCTCTGCCGTTCCAGCGCCGCCTTGGAGAGCCCCTTGCCCGCCAGCTTCTGCTCGGCGGCCTCCTTGGCGATGCCGTACGCCTCCTTGATCTTGTGCATCTTCCCGTCCGCGCCGACGGTCTGCACGTAGTCGTCGCGCGGGACGGAGAGCGCGGTGACCTTGCCGCCGTTGGCCGGGATGTGCAGCACGATCAGGGCGTTGGTGTTGTACCCGCCGATCTCGCTGGAGCCGGCGTGCAGTTCGTCCTCCACGAACTGCCGGGGCAGGTCGTTGCCGTCCATGTCCTTGCGGCTGTCCAGGCCGATCAGCAGCAGGTTGACGGACTTGTCGAGGTGCGGCGGGGCGTTCTTCCTGGCCTCGCTCAGCGCGGTGGACTTGATCATGCCGTCGTCCAGGCTGCGGTACTCGTACCAGGTGAAGCCGCTGGCGCCGAGCACCGCGACCGAGACGGTACAGGCCAGGGTGCGCCCGGCGACGGTCAGCGGGGCGGCGGCGCGGCGCGGGTCGTAGCCGCGCCGGCCGCGCGGACCGCGCTGCCCGTGTTGGCCGCGGCCGCCGGTACGGCTGTTGCCGCGCTCAGCCACGGCGGCCCCTTCCGGCCGGGACAGCCGTCCTGCCGGTCCGCCGGCGCTCCGGCACCGCCCGGCGGCGGGCCGCCGTGACACGGACCGCGACCACGACGAGCGCCACCGCCACGGCCGCGGCCATCACCGGGAACGCCCCGACCACCCAGCGCAGCGCGCCGGTGCCGAGGTTCCTCCCCTGGTACTTCCCGGGGTGCGCCAGGTACTCGACGCCCGAGGCGGTGAGCAGCACCACGACCGGAGCGGCCGTCACCACCCACCACCTGCCGGTGCGGCTGCAGAGCAGCGCCGCGGCCGCCGTCCCGAGCACCGAGCCCACCGCGAACAGGAGGCCGACGCCCGGCCCGTCGAGTTCGTCCGCGACCGCTCCGAGCAGCGGCAGCCCGACCGCCGAGAACGCGGCCGCCGTCCCGCCGCGCCGGCGCGCCTGCTGCCTGCGGCGGGCCGCCCCGGGGCGCGGCGACCGGACCTGCCGGGGCGCCGCGGTGTCCGCGCGCCTCCCGGGGGCGCCTGCGGCTCCCGCACCGGCCGGCCAGGAGCGCTGGGCGGGCAGGGCGCGGTCCTCGGTGCGGGGCCCCGCGTCCTGGTACGGCGTTCTCGCCCGCTGACCGGCCATGCGCACTTCCCTCGATCGTTGCGGCTGCGGCGGCGCGATCGCACCACCGCGCGTGCCGGGACGCCGTCGGTCCTGCCGGGGCCCTGGCGGCGCCCTGGTGACGTCCTGGTGGGGACCAAGCCTCTACATTGCTGTAGAGGTTGGGCTGGAGCATACAAAACCCATTTCAGCAAAGTCATCCGCTGCCACCCGGCAGCGACCGACCGCCTGGTGGACCGTCGTTAGGATGGTCATGATCCCCGCCACGTCGGCACACCATCAGGAACGCATCAGAGGAGCAGAGCGTCACCATGTTTGAGAGTCTGAAGAACCTCGCGGGCAAGGCCACCGACCTCGCCCGTGACCACGGCGACGTGATCGGGCAGGGCCTGGACAAGGTCGGCGACGCGATCGACGACCGCACGGACGGCAAGTACAGCGGGCAGATCGACACCGGCGTCGAGAAGGCGAAGGACTTCCTGCGCAACCTCGACGGCGACCAGAAGCCCGCCGAGTAACCTGCCGCAGGACACGATCGGCCGCACGACGGTCGAACGACCGCACGGGCGAACGGGGAGGGGCGGCAGCGGTGAGCGAGGAGAAGAAGGGGCCGGGCTGGGGGCAGTGGCTGGTGCTCACCGTCGCGGTCGTGGTCGGGCTGGGCCTCCTGCGCGGCAACGACCACGAAGGCGCGGCCTCCGCCGACCCCTCCCCGACCGCCGCCGCCCCGTCCGTCCCCGGGTCCGGCGGCGCGCCGTCGGCCGGCGGCTCCGCGAAGCCCTCGAAGCCCTCGGGCCGCTACGACCCGGCCGACTACGCGGAGCCGGTCCGCCGGTACGCCACCGAGGCCGGGGTCGACCCGCAGCTGCTGATGGCGATCCTCTACAACGAGTCGTACAAGCCGCACGACCCCGAACTCGAACGGGCCTGGCAGCGCGGCAAACCGGACGCCTCCTTCGGCATCGCCAACATGCACCGGGCCGCCTTCGACGACACCAAGCCCGGCCGCCCCTTCGCCTCCCGCCAGTGGGAGGAGCTCCCGGACGACCGGGACCTGGCCGTCCAGGCGGCCGCCTGGCACCTGCACGACCTCGCCGCCCAACTTCCCGCGCGCCCGGGCGTGTCGCTCAGCCGGGACGAACTGGTCGCCCTCGGCTACAACGCGGGCGCGGGCAACATGCTGGCCTTCGCCCGGGGCGTCAAGATCGGCTCCCAGGCGCAGTCCTACCTCGACCGCCTGCGGGACAACTGGTCGAAGTCCGGCGAGGCCGTGAAGTAGCGCCTCCGGGCGGTCAGCTGACGGCGATCCGGGCGGACCAGACCCTCCGCCAGGCCAGCGCGTCGGCGACCCCCTCGGCGATGCCGCGCCGCGGCTGCCAGCCGAGCAGGTCCCGCGCGGTGTCCACGACGGCGTAGCAGCCGATCACGTCCCCGGGCCGCGGCCCGGCCTCCCGCACCTCGAGGCTGGCGCCGACGGCCTGCTCGAAGGCGGCGATCAGCTCCCGCACGGTGGTCCCGTCGCCGGTGCCGACGTTGATCACCCGGTAGCGGTCCGCCACGCCCGGCGCGATCACCTCGTCGAACCGGAGCAGCGCCGCGACGTGCGCCTCGGCGAGGTCCTGGACGTGGACGTAGTCGCGGATGCCGGAGCCGTCGCGGGTCGCCCAGTCGATGCCGGTCACGGTGAACGGGGTGCCGGTGGTGTGCGCCTCGATCAGCTTGCCGAGGGCGTGGGTGGGCCGGAGGTCCTGGAGGCCGGTGCGCAGCTGCGGGTCGGCGCCGATCGGGTTGAAGTAGCGCAGGGCGATGACGCGTTGGCGCTCGGCACCCTCGCCCCGGGTCCAGTCCTGGAGGACCTGCTCCATCATCTGCTTGGTGCGCGCGTACGGGCTGCCGGCGTCGACCGGGCTGCTCTCGTCGACCCGGGCGTCGGGGGTGGGGGCGTAGATCGAGGCGGAGCTGCTGAAGACGACCCGGGTGCAGCCGTGGCGCTGGAGGGCGTCCAGGAGTTCGACCGTCTTGGCGACGTTCTCCCGGTAGTAGTACAGCGGCTTGGCCACGGACTCCGGTACGACGATCTTCGCGGCGCAGTGCACGGTGGCGTCGATGTCGGGGTGCTCGGCGAAGATCCGGTCGAGCAGGGCCGCGTCGGCGATGTCGCCCCGGTAGAAGAGCCGGTCCGCGACGAACTCGGTCCGCCCCCGGGAGAGGTCGTCCAGCACGACCGGGGTGATCCCCCGGTCGAGCAGGGCGGAGGCGACGGTGCTGCCGATGAATCCCGCGCCGCCGGTGATCAGGACCTTCTTCATGCGCGAGCGCTCCCTTGCGGTCGTCCGGGCGCCCAGTGGCGCCCGGTGACCGAAAGGGACGTCGGTTCGCACCCGGCCGGTTCCACGACGGGGCCGCTCCCCCGGAACGGCCGGCCGTCGCCGGGCGGCTCAGCCGCGGTGGCGGCGCAGCCAGAGGCCGGTGGCGACCAGGACGACGGCCGCGCAGGCGGTGCCGATGGCCGCCCAGGCGGTGGCGTCGGAGGTGGTCGCGTGGACGCGGCCGGGCGCGGCCTCCCGGGCGGAGACGGGGGCCGCGGTGGTCCCCGTCCCGGCGGTGGTCCCCCGGAGCGGGGCGGGGGTCACCTCGGCGGAGCGTGGCGAGCCGTCCCCCGGCTGGGCCTCGGCGAGCGGCGGGCCCCCCGTCCCCGCGGGCGCCGGGTCGGTGACCACCGCGGTGTCGATGTCGAGCTCGCCCTCGCCGTGCCCGGGGGCGGGGGAAGAGCAGTCCACCGTCACCCGCCAGTGCCCGACGGGCAGGATCTCCCGGGTGGTGTACGTCCCGGGACGGCCGGGGGCGGTGACCAGGCGCCAGGGGCCGACGGCGCGCCCGTCGGTGGCCGTCGCGGAGAGCGTGCCGGCGAACTCCCCGGTCACCGGGTCGTGGTCGTTCTCCCAGGTGGCGACGGTGCTGACGCGACCGTTCTGCTGGCCGGTGACGTCCAGGTGGACGCTCTCGCCGTGGGCGGCGGCGGGTGCGGCGGCGGCGAGCAGGGCCGCCGCGGCGAGGGCGAGGGCGCTGAGGTGGGGGCGGGTTCGCATACGGGAGGGTCCTCGGGGCGGTGTGGGGGCAGGGACGCTGGGAACGGCCGGCGCCGGGAACGGCCCGCCACTGGGTGGGCGGCGGCCGGTCCCGGCGCGACGGACCTTCGGGCCTGCGGGTCTTGGGGCCCGCGGGCGTCGGCGGCTCGGGTCGGAGGGTTCGGCCGGCGTACGGGCCGACCGGTTTTACGGGCTCACAGGAACAGCCTTACCCCGTTCGGCACACGAGGACTTCAGCAACGAACAGTTCTGGTAAGAGAGGCCGCCGTTCGACTGCGGAGACTCCGGCCGCCGCCCGCGTCGAGGGTGAACCCGCCTCCGTCAGCGGCGAGTTGACACGTCCGCGCGGCCGCTTCGGGGTGCGGCAGCCGGGCGGTGCGCCGGACCGGGGCCGCCGTGCCGCCAAGCACGGCGCGGCGGCCCGGGTCGGCGGAATTCGGCGTGATCTGACTGATGGCCGCCTCGGGAGCCGGTCCTCCCCGGGGTCGGGGGCGGGGCCGGGGGCGGGGCCGCGGCGACCAGGGCGCCCTGCGGGTGGGCCGGCGGCGTCGGCGCGGCCCGCTGCTCCGGTATCCCATCGCGTTCCTCTCCTCGCGCGACGGCCCGTGCCCCTGCGACGGAGGGGCTCGGGCCTTCCGACACTCCGGAGAGCGGGAGGGGCGAGCGGGAATAACAGAAACCTCTTGCGAAAATCCCCGGGCCGTTCGATCGAGTGGCGGCCGGGGACGCCGAACCGGCCCTGGGCGCAAGGCGCAACCGCGCAGGACGGAGCCGGGGAGCGAACAGGGGCGGAGCCGGGGAGCGCGAGCAGGGGGGCGGGCGCTCCCCGGCAGGAGGTGGTGGCGGCCACCCGGCCGGAGTCCCGGGGCGTGCGACTCCGTCGGCCGTGACGGAATGCTAGACCCGTCGGCAGGTGCTGACCAGTGCTCTGACCAGCGGATTTTCCGCCCCGGACATGCCATTGCCAGCCAAGCTGCGACGCACCGTCAGATCCGACGTACCGTCACATCGCCGGACGGTCAGGCCGCGGCCTTCACCGGCTCCGCACCGAAGGCCGCCGCGCCCGCCCAGGGCCGTACCGCCGCCGTCGCGCCGGTGCCGCAGCCCCCGTGCAGCCTGGCCAGCCCGGCCGCCAGGACGACCCGGTCCCCGCTGAGCCAGAGCCGCAGGGCCGCCGAGAGCGCGGCGCTGGCCGGCCCGGCCGCGGGGCCGCCGGTCCGCACCAGCCGCTCGCCGAGCAGCGGCAGCAGGTCCGCGACCGCCGCGGGCAGCCAGAGCGTGAGCGCGAACGGCGCCGGTCTGGCCAGAACGCGTAGCAGCGGCAGGACGCAGGCGTCGTCGTGCAGCGCGGGGATGACCTCCAGCAGCCCGTCCACCGCCACGTCGGAGACGTCGCCGCCGTGCCCGCGCGCGAGGTCGCGCAGCAGCGCGCGCTCGGCGGCGGTGATCCGGACGGTCAGCATGACCTCGTCGCAGTCCATGGTCCCGGCCCCTGTCGTGGAGAGTTGGTGGTGTGGTCGTCGGGTCGTGGTGTCAGTCCTGTGCCGACAGGGTTCCTGCCCCGATCCGGCCCTCCGATACCGGCGCTATCAGGCCGTAGTGGCCGTCGAAGCGGCGGTAGAGCACCCGGGCCCGGTGGTCGCCGGGGTCGGTCCAGCCGACGAACGGGCGGCCGGTGAGCCAGAGCCGGCGGGCCGCCTCGGCGAGGTCGAGCGGGGGCATCGCGCTGGTGCCCGCGGCGCACAGCTCCACCGTGCCGCCCGGCGTGCAGCGGTGCACCAGGCCGTCCCGTCCGGTCGCGGCGTCCGCGAAGAGGTGGAACCGCCGGTCGAGGGCGAGCAGTTCGAGCACGGCCTGTTCGGGGCCGCGGCGGGCGAGCACGACCGCCTTGTGCCGGGCGATCCGCCGCTGGGCGAGCGGACGGTCGGCGAACTGCGGGCGGTAGGCGCTCTCGTACGCGACGGCGAAGCCGATGTCGCCCTGCTCGCGCAGCCGGACGGCCCGGCCGGCCAGTGTGCCGAGCACCAGGTCGACGGACTCCCGCGCGGTGCCGGTGGCCAGCTGCACCCGGACCGGGCCGACGCCCGCCAGCTCGACGTCCGCCTGGGCCAGCGCGGGCCGGGTCACCGAGCGGTTTCGCGAGCGGGTCAGCCGCAGTCGCAGCGCGTGGGTGTCGGGGCCGAGCGCCGCGGCGGTGGCCAGTGCCCGGGCCCGGGCGTACTCGGCCTCCTCGCGGGGCAGCTCACCGCGGATCTCCACCCGGACGTCGAGGGCCGGCCGGTGGCGCAGACGGGTCATCAGGTTCCTCCTTCTTCGCATCCATGCTGTCCCTCGTACGCCCGTGCGGCGAGGGTCCAAAGACCCTGCCCCGCGGGCGAGCCGCCGACCGCCCGGAGGGCCGCATCGGCGCAGGTCAACACCGGGTTTCGAGCACGCACGAAAGGGTCGATCCACTCGGCCGTTGGAGTGATCCCCGCACATTCGGCGCAACGCTCGGGAAACCGGCGCGTTTGTTCAACGTGCGCCCTCCCGCCGGGGGCGCGCGCGGGGCCCGCGCTGGGCGGACCCCCGGCTCCCGGCCGGCCCGCCGCTGCCACCCGGCATCGCCCGCACCGGCCCCTCTGGTGAGAGGTAGTGTCATGTCCCTGCTGACCGAGACGCGGAAGCTGATCGTCCCCCCGAGAACCGCACCCGGCCCGTCCCCGCTGGCCCGCGCCGCCGTCCCGCCGCTGGCCCCCGGCGCCCTGCCCGGCCTCGGGCACGCCGGCGCCCTGCTGCGCGACCCGCTCCGCTTCCTCGGTTCGCTCTCCCGCCACGGCGGGGTGGTCCGCATCCGCCTCGGCCCGCGCACCGTCTGCGTGGTCACCGACGCCCGGCTGGTCCACACCCTGCTCGTCGCGCTGGCCCACGACTGCCCGCGCGGCGCCGTCCAGGACACCCTCAAGACGGCCTTCGGCGACGGCCTGCTGATGTCCGAGGGCCAGGCCCACCGGGACCGCCGCCGGATCATCCAGCCGGCCTTCGGCCCGGACCGGATGGGCGAGTACCTGGCCGTGATGCAGCAGGTCACCGAGGAGCGGGCCGGACGCTGGCGCCCCGGGCAGGTCCTCGACGTGGCCAAGGAGATGAACCACCTGGCGCTGGAGATCGTCACCCGCACGCTGTTCGACGCCCGGCTCAGCGAGGACGCCACCGTCGCCTTCCACCGGGCGCTGCCGGACCTGGTGAAGGGCCAGATCGTCCAGTCCCTCTACCCGAGCCCGGCGCTCGCCCGGCTGCCGCTGCCCGTCAACCGGCGCTTCGACGACGCCGTCCGGGTGCTCAACCGGGTGGTCGACCAGGCCGTCAACGGCCGCGCCGCGGGCGCCGAGGAGGGCCGCCGCACCCTGCCCGCCCTGCTGCGCGCCGCGACCGACCCGGCCAGCGGGTGCCCGCTCACCGAGGCCGACGTGCGGTCCGAGGCGATCGCCATGTTCGGCGCGGGCACCGAGACCGTCTCCACCACGCTCACCTGGCTGCTGGACGAGCTGCTGCGCCACCCCGAGGTGGAGGCCCGGATCCTCGCCGAGCTGGACGAGCACCTGCCCGCGGGCACCGTCCCCACCCTCGAGGCGCTGGCCCGGCTCACGTACACCCGCAGCGTCACCCAGGAGGTGGTGCGGCTGCACGCGCCGAACGCCTTCCTGATGCGCACCGCCCGGGTTCCGGTCGATCTGGGCCCGTACCGCGTCCCGGCCGGCACCGAGCTGCTGTACAGCCTCACCGCGCTGCACCGCGACCCGCTGCGCTACCCCGAGCCCATGAGCTTCCGGCCCGAGCGCTGGCAGGACGCCGGCGGCACCGGACGGCCGTCCTTCCTGCCGTTCGGTGCGGGCAAGCACAAGTGCATCGGCGAGGCCTTCGCCTGGGCGGAGCTGACCGTCGCGGCCGCGGCGATCCTGCGGCGCTGGCGGCCGGTGGCGGTGCCGGGCGCCCGGGCCCGCGAGGTGGTGTGGACGACGGTCCAGGCGCACGGCCTGCGGGTGCGGCTCGCGCCGCGCGGCGCGCGCTCCCCACGCAGGAGCTCCACCGCGGCCTCCCGCGAGGGTGATACCGGCTCCTCACCGGGGGACACAGTGCCCTCCTCCCCCGGTGAGCCGCCGTCGGGCCGGTGCCCGTTCACCGGCGCCGCCCGTGCGACCGCCCCCGCCGACCCGGCCGCCCCGGCGGACCTCCGGTCGCGTGCCGACCTGCTCCTCTCCGCCGACCGGCACGCCGACTGGGCGGTCCGCCGCGGCCTGCTCACCCCGGCGGAGCTGCCCCGCTACCGGGGGTACGCGCTGCACGAGCTGATCGGCTACGCCTATCCCCGCGCCCGGGGCACCGAACTCGACCTCCTGGTGGACATGCTGGGCTGGTTCACCATCCTGGACGACCGGTTCGACGGCCCGCCCGGCCGCCACCCCGTCCAGGCCCGCGCCGTGGTCGACCCGCTGATCGCGGTCCTCGACGGCGCCTGCGGCGGGAGCCCTTCCGAAAGTCGACTACTGCTCTCCTGGAGGGAGTTGTGGGAGCGCCAGACCGCCTCGATGTCCCCCGAGTGGCGCGCCCGGGCGGCCCGGGAATGGCGGGCCTGCCTGGCCACCTTCCCCGCCGAGGCCGACCACCGCGCCAACGGCACCGTGCCCGCCCTCGGCCTCGACCTGACGGACACCATGTGGCTGCGCCGGCACGGCAGTTGCCTCTACCCGTTCATGAACATAATGGAACGGGTCCACGGCACCGACGCCCCGGCCGCGCTGCACGCGGAACCCGCGCTGCACCAGTTGCGCGCCAACACCGCCGACGCCGCCACGCTGATCAACGACCTCTACTCGCTGAAGCGCGAGGAGCGGCAGGGCGGGACGGCGTTCAACACCGTGCTCACCCTCGAGCGGGCCCACGGCTGCACCCGCGACCGGGCGGTCCACGCGGTGCGCACCCGGGTGGCGCAGCTTCAGCAGGAGAGCGAGGAGCTGCGCCGCGACCTGCTGCGCCGCCACCCGGCCGGGCGCTGGTACCTGGACGGCACCCGGGAGCTGGTCGCCGGCGTGCAGGCCTGGACCAGCACCAGCCACCGCTACCGCGTGCGGGACCGGGAGGCGCGCCAGTGAGCGGCCCGGTCCGGGAGCGCTACTTCCGGCCGCCGAGCGCGAACAGCAGCAGCACGAAACCGGCGAACAGGTGGGTGGCGAAGATGTAGATGCCCGCGCGGATCAGCATCGCCTTGCGGCGCCGCTTCTCCTCGCTCGTACCGTCCCCGCCCGTACCGCTCCCACTGGTACTGCCCTCGCTCACGCTGTCGTCGCTCGTGCTGACGCTCATGGTGGTGCTTCTCCTCGGATCGGGCGGACGGGCCGGGCGCGGCTCAGCGGGGCCGACCGCCGGGGGCGCGCAGCTCGGTGAGCAGCGCGCCCTGGTCGGTGATCAGCTCGGTCAGGATCCGGCGGGCCGCGCGCAGCAGTTCGGCGACGTCCGGGGTGCTGAGCGCGTACACCACGGTGTTGCCCTCACGGGTCGCCGTGACCAGCTGGGTGCGGCGCAGCACCGCGAGCTGCTGGGAGAGGTTGGACGGCTCGACCTCGATCTCCGCCAGCAGCTCGCGCACCGGCCGGGGGCCGTCCTGGAGCAGTTCCAGGACCCGGATCCGTACGGGGTGGCCGAGGGTGCGGAAGAACTCCGCCTTGGCCTGGTACAGCGGCACCGGCATCGTCCGCGCTCTCCCTCGGGTCCGGCTGGATGGTCGTCCGGCCGGGCGGGGATCTCCGCCGCGGCCGGTAGGCATCATCGCGACAGATGAAGATTTCTTCAAGTCGTCACCGCGCGCAGCCGGGGTGCGCCGGGATCCGGAAGGCCCCGACCGGACGCTCCGCCGGGCGGTCGCGATCGGGTCGGGGCATGCGAAAGCCGAGCCCGGGACGCTGCCAACTCCCGGGCTCGGCAGTCATGGTGATGAGCCGTCAGCAGACTACAGGCACATCGACCGTGGCCGGGACCTGCCCGCTCCAGAAGCCCTCGACGTCGAAGGAGACGTGCACGGTGGACCCGCACGGCACCGTGCTGGAGACGCCGTCGACCCGCACGGTGGAGACCTGGAACACGGTGCGGCCGTTCACGGTGCCGAGCGAGGCCCCGCCGGTCACGTTGGCCGACAGGTGGGTCACCAGCTCCTTCGGCGCCGGCGGCCACGGGGTGCCCGGGGACGGCGGGCCGGCCAGGCCGATCTTCCCGTAGACCGCGACGCTGTCACCCGTCACGTCGGCGCAGGCGTAGGTGGCCAGGCCGGCCTGCAGGCTGGAGTAGCCGCAGGTGGTGACGGTGGCGGTGGTGGTGGCGGCGGCCGGGGTCGCGGCGATGGCCGGGACGGGGGCGGCGAGCAGGGTGACGGCGCCGGCGGCGATCCAGGTGGCGCGACTCATGCGGTTCATCGGTGCCTCCTCCTTCGGAGGGTATGAGGACGGACTGGGAACAGGTGACGTGGTACATATGACATTTCATAGGCCCACGACAGAAACTTTGACATGCGATTCCTCGGCCATGAGGCGGATTTACCCTCGGAAGTCAGGTGTCGACCGAAACTGAACCTTCGATGGCGCAATCAGCGCTGGACAGTCGAACGGGCGCCCCCGTCCAGGGGACGCCCGCGTGGAGCCCGGGTGAACCGTTTCCGAACGCCCCCGGAGCCGCCTTCGAAGCCGCCGCCGAAGCCACTGCCGAGCCGCCGCCGGCTCAGCCCAGCGAGCCGCGCAGGGCGTCGACCCGGGCCACCGCCTCGCTGAAGGCGTGCCGGTCCAGGCGGCCGTCGTCCAGGGCGGCGGCCAGCGCCTCGGTGGCCTCCTCGCCCTGCCGGGGGTCCCGCCCGGAGCAGAGCATCAGGTCCATCCCGGCCGCCGCGGCGGCCAGCGCGCGGTCACCGGGGCCGCCGTACGGGGCCAGCGCGTCGGCCTCCATGGCATCGGTGACGGTCACACCGTCGAAGCCGAGCCGACCGCGCAGCTCGCCCTGGATGATCGCGTGCGAGAACCCGGCCGGGTGGTCCGGGTCCAGCGCCGGGTAGATCGCCCAGGAGGCCATCACCAGGCGCACGCCCGCCGCGATGGCCGCCCGGTACGGGGCCTCGCCGCGGGCGCGGAGCTGCGACAGCGGGATGTTCAGGGTGACCGGGCTCTCGTCGGTGTTCGCGCCCCGGGGCGCGGCGCCGAGACCGGGGAAGTGCTTGGCGGTCGCGGCCACGCCGAGGCCCTGCTGGGCGGTGAGGAAGGCGCTGCCCAACTCCGCCACCTTGGCCGGGTCCTGGCCGAAGGAGCGCTCGGAGTGGTCGATGAAGTTGTCCGGCGTGTCGTAGACGTCGAGCACCGGGGCGAGGTTGAGGTTCAGCCCGGCGTCGGTGAGGGTCCGGGCGGCGCCGGCCCCGGACTCCGCCGCCGCGGCGACCGGGTTCGCCGCCAACCCGACGCGGCGGGCGGAGAGTTCGGGTGCACCGGGCAGCCGGCGGACCTTGCCGCCCTCCTGGTCGGTCATCAGCAGCAGCGGGCGCGGATGCGGCGCCTCGGCGGCGGCCTGCTTCAACTCGGCTATGGCCTCGGCGAGTTGCTCCGGGCTGGTGATGTTCTCACCGAACAGGATCACCCCGGCGGCCCGGCCCTCCCGGATCGCCTGGAGCGTCGTGGCCGACGGTATCGGGCCCGGGTACGACAGCACGACCCGCCGCCCGGCGAGCACCCGGGAGTCCTCCTGCGCCAGGCCGGCCATCGCCGCGGTCCTCTCGTCCGGTGCGCCCGGGACTCCCGGAGCGCTCGGGGCACCGCGCGGCGGGGCGGGCGAGCCGAGCGGCACCGGCCCGAGCGCGGCCCCCATGACGGCCAGCACCACCCCGAACTGGGCGACACTTCGGAACAGGGCCATCACGCCTCCCGGTCGACAGGTGACTTCGGCATGTCAACGTACCCAGGGGTGCGGCGCGGCATTCCCCCATACACCGTATTCATCCGATAATCCGACTCAATCTCCGCGAGGTGACGCCTCTCCGCGGACCAGCCGGCCCAGGACGCCCACACCCTCGGCGATCTCGGACACCGAGCCCGCCGCGTAGCCGAGGACCAGGCCGGGCGGGTACGGCAACCGGGCGTGCCAGGACAGCGGCTGCACCTTGACCCCCTCCGCCAGGGCGGCGGCGGCCAACCCCGTATCGGTACGGCCGCATCCCTCCGGAAGCGTCAGCATCAGGTGGAGGCCGGCCGCCGCGCCGTGCACCGTGGCCCCCGGCAGGTGGGTGCGGATGGCGTCGATCATCGCGTCCCGGCGGCGGCGGTGGCGGCGGCGCAGCAGCCGCAGGTGCCGGTCGAGGTCGCCGGACTCCATCAGCCGGGCGAGGACCAGCTGGGGCAGCACCGGGTTCCCGAGGTCGGCGAACCGCTTGGCCTCCAGGACGGCGTCCCGCAGCCGGTCCGGGACCAGCAGCCAGCCGGTGCGCAGCGCGGGGGCGAGCAGCTTGGAGACGCTGCCCGCGTAGCAGACCCGATCCGGCAGGACCGCCCGCAGGGCCGGGACGGGCGGACGGTCGTAGCGGTGCTCGGCGTCGTAGTCGTCCTCGATGACCAGGCCGCCCTCCGCCGCCCAGCGCAGCAGTTCGCGGCGCCGTTCGCCGCCGAGCACGACACCGGTCGGGAACTGGTGGGCGGGGGTGAGCAGGACGGCCGGGGCGCCGGTGTTGCGCAGCGCGTCGACCCGGACGCCCTCGGCGTCGACCGGGACGGGCGGGGTGGCGGCGAGCCAGTGGGCGAGGTGCTGCCGGACGCCGACCGAGCCCGGGTCCTCCACCGCGACCTCGTCGATGCCCGCCCGCCCGAGCGCGCGGCCGAGCAGGGCGAGCGCCTGGGCCGTACCGGCGACGATCAGCACCTCGTCGGGGTCGGCGCGGATGCCCCGGTTGCGGGCCAGCCAGTGGGCGACGGCCCGGCGCAGGGCCGGGGTGCCGCGCACGTCGCCGTAACCGAGGTCGGACGCGGCGAGGCCGTCGAGGACGGCCCGTTCGGCGCGCAGCCAGGCGGCGCGGGGGAAGGCCGCGAGGTCGGGCACGCCGGGGGTGAGGTCGATCCTGGCGGGGGCGCCGCGCAGCCGCTCGAAGACCTCGGGGTCGGGGTCGTCCCGGAACAGCGCGGGCGCCTGGCGGGGCGGCCGCGCCGCGGGCACCTCCCCCGGTACGACGGCGGCCGTGACCGGTACGGCGGTGGCCGCGACCACGACCGTGCCGCCCCGCCCGCGGCCGGCGACCTGCCCCTCCTCGGCGAGGCGCCGGTAGGCGTCGGTCACCACCCCGCGGGAGACGCCGAGTTCGGCCGCCAGCACCCGGCCGGCGGGCAGCCGGGCCCCGACCGGAAGCCGCCCGTCGGCGACGGCCTCGCGCAGCCGGCGGGCGAGCCAGTCGGTGAGGCCGCCGGGCGGGGCCTCGGCGGTGTCGAGCTGGAGGAAGTCGGCGCCGGCCTCTTTGGACCGGTCGGATGCCTCGGCTTTGGACCTGTTCACCGGACCATAGTGGCGGCGAGGGTGGGGCCATGACCACGGAAACGACGGCGCCCGCGAACGCAGCGGCGCCGGAGCACGGGCTCGACCACGGCCCCGACCACGGCCCCGACTACGTCCATGGCTACTCGGAGACCGAGGCCCGGCGCCTCGGCGACCAGGCCGACACCCTCGCCGAACTGCTGCACGCGGGCACGGCCTACCCCGCGGGCAGCCGGGTGCTGGAGGCCGGCTGCGGGGTGGGGGCGCAGACCGTGCACCTGCTGGCCGCCAGCCCCGGCGTGCGGCTGACGGCGGCCGACCTCTCGGCGGACTCGCTGGCCCAGGCCCGCTCCCGGGTGGCCGCGCAAGCACCCGCCGCGGACGTCACCTGGCACCACGGCGACCTCCACCGACTGCCGTTCCCGGACGGCTCCTTCGACCACGTCTTCCTCTGCTTCGTGCTGGAGCACCTGGCCGACCCCGCCGCCGGGCTGGCGGCGCTGCGCCGGGTGCTGCGGCCGGGCGGGACGATCACCGTGATCGAGGGCGACCACGGCTCGGCGCTCTTCCACCCGGAGACCCCGGCGGCCCGCCGCACCGTCGACCACCTGGTCCGGCTGCAGGCCCGGGCGGGCGGCGACGGCCTGCTCGGCCGCCGCCTCCACCCGCTGCTGACGGAGGCCGGGTTCGCGCGGGTGACGGTCCGCCCGCGCACGGTCTACGCCGACGACGCCCGGCCCGCCCTGGTGGAGGGCTTCACCCGCCGGACCTTCGTCGCGATGGTCGAGGCCGTCCGGGCGGAGGCGCTGGAGGCCGGACTGAGCACCCCGGAGGCCTTCGACCGGGGCATCGCGGAGCTGCGCCGCGCGGCCGAGCCGGGCGGGACGTTCCACTACACCTTCTTCAAGGCGGTGGCGGTCCGGCCGTAGCGCGGGCCCGCCGGGACCTGCTCCTGCCGGAGCGGGCCCCGCGGGCGGGGTCGTGGACGGGGGTCACGATCGCGCCCGCGGGGCCCGCCGGGGCACCGGGCACCGACTAGGGCACTACTCCGGGCTGTCCCCGAGGTCCGCCAGCAGGGTGCGCATCGCCTCGACGAGCGCCGTCCGCTGCGCCTCGTCGAGGCCCGCCAGCATGCGGTACTCGGTGGCGAGGTGGTCGGGCAGCGCGCGGTCGATCAGGTCCCGGCCCTCGGGGGTGAGGGCGACCTCGCGGCTGCGGCCGTCCTGGTCGCTGCGGGCGCGGGTGACCAGTCCGCGGGCCTCCAGCCGGTCCAGCCGCTGGGTGATGGCACCGGAGGTGACCATCGCGGACCGCATCAGGCCGGTGGGGGTGAGGCGGTAGGG
The DNA here is from genome assembly GCF_053597855.1 of Kitasatospora sp. NPDC001225. Lineage (NCBI taxonomy): Bacteria > Bacillati > Actinomycetota > Actinomycetes > Kitasatosporales > Streptomycetaceae > Kitasatospora > Kitasatospora sp. NPDC001225. The sequence continues at coordinate 14,506 of NZ_JBSFJC010000027.1, read as the reverse complement.
CGGGCCGCTGCGCCTGAGGGTGGCGAGGACGTCGAAGGAGGCGGCGTCCAGCCCGTGCTCGGCGAAGGTGCGGTTGAGCGCCGTGTCCACCAGCCGGTAGAGGCGTTTGAGCCGGCCGAACACCTCCATCGGGGAGACGTCCAGGTCGGGGCGCTCGGTGCCCCACTGCGCGACGACGCGGTCCACATGATCTGCCACGGGTTCAGGGTAGGCGATCCCGACCACATTCCTTAGCGCTGAGGTAACCGTGAGCCATGTCACTCACTCGATGCGGTGAAGAATGCCTTAGCGCTGAGATACATTGCCTTAGTGCTAAGAAATCGCCTCGCCCTCGTCCTGGTGACGGCCCTCGCCCCGGCGGTCTGGGGCACGACCTACCTGGTCACCACCGAACTCCTGCCACCCGGGCGCCCGCTGCTCGCCGCCGTCATCCGCTGCCTGCCCGCCGGACTCCTCCTGATCGCCCTCACCCGCCGTCTGCCGCAGGGCAGTTGGTGGTGGCGCTCGCTGATCCTCGGCGCGCTGAACATCGGGGTGTTCCAGGCGCTGCTGTTCATCGCCGCCTACCGTCTGCCCGGCGGCATCGCCGCCACCGTCGGCGCCGTCCAACCCCTGGTCACCGCCGGGCTCTCGGCCCTGGTCCTCGGCGACCGACTCACCCCGCGCACCGTGCTGGCCGGGATCGCGGGCGTCGCCGGCGTCAGCCTGCTGGTACTGCGGGCCGACGCCGAGCCGGACGCGGTCGGGGTGGTCGCCGCGCTCGGCGGTGCCGTGGTGATGGCCGCCGGCATCGTCCTCTCCAAGCGCTGGGCCTCCCCCGCGCCGATGCTCGCCACCACCGGCTGGCAGCTCACCGCCGGCGGACTGCTGCTGGTGCCGGTCACGCTCCTCACCGAGGGCGCCCCACCGTCCCACTACAGCCTCGCCAACGTGCTCGGCTACACCTACCTCTGCCTGATCGGCGCGGCCGTCACGTACGTGCTCTGGTTCCGCGGGCTCCGCGCGCTGCCGCCGACCTCGGTCTCCTTCCTCGCCCTGCTCAGCCCGGTCGTCGCCACCCTGCTCGGCTGGCTGGCGCTCGGCCAGGACCTCAGCCCGCTCCAGGCGCTCGGCGCCCTGGTCGTACTCGGCTCGCTGCTCGCCGCCCAGATCCAACGGCCGCGCACCGCACCGGAGTCCGCACCCGGAGCCGGGCCGACGGCCGCCCCGCGGCCCGTCCGCGAGAACGCCTGACCCCGCCCCACCCCACCGTTCCCACCCCTTTCCCACCACCTCCAGGGAGTACCCCATGCGCATCACCGTGTTCGGCGCCACCGGCAACGTCGGCCGCCGGGTCGTGGCCGAGGCCCTGTCCCGCGGCCACCACGTCACCGCCGTCGTACGGGACCCGGCGAAGCCGCACGACCTGCCGTCCGCCGTCACCCTGGTCGTCGGCGACGCCCGGACGCCCGAGGACGTCGCCCGGATCGCGGCCGGACAGGACGTGGTGGTCACCGCCACCCGCCCGGTGCCCGGCAGCGAGCACGAGCTGGCCATCGCCACCAAGGGCCTGCTCGCCGGGATCGCCGGCACCGGCGTGCGGCTGCTGGCCGTCGGCGGCGCGGGCAGCCTGCTCGTCCCGGGCGGCGGCGGGACCACCCTGGTCGAAAGCCCCGGCTTCCCCGACGCGATCCGGCCCATCGCCCTGGCCTGCGGCGAGCAGCTCGACCTCTACCGCGCCGCCGACCCGGACACCGACTGGACGTACCTGAGCCCGGCCGCGCTGCTGGAGCCCGGCGTGCGCACCGGCCGCTTCCGGACCGGCCGCGACGAGCTGCTGGTCGACGCCAACGGCACCTCGGCGATCTCCATGGAGGACCTCGCCGTCGCACTCCTCGACGAGACCGAGCGGCCCGCCCACCGCCGGTCCCGCTTCACCGCCGCCTACTGACCACCTGCCCATCCACCTGACCACCCGAGGCCCTGGCACCCCCGCCCCGGCGGGGGTGTACTCAGCACCACCCCGAAGACGGCAGTGGGGGTGATCGATCGTCAGGCCGGGGCCGGACATGATCGTTCCTGTGACCGAGACCGTGACCAAGACCCCGGCCCAGAACCAGAACCAGACCCGGAGCAAGGCCGCGAGCCGGCCCGCCGAGACCGCCCCGCGGCGCGCCCGGCGCAGCCGCCGTGCCGTTCTGGCCGTCGCCGCCGCCGTGCTGGCCGGCCTGGCGGCGCCCGCCACCGCGGGGGCCGCCACCGGCCGCGACCCGGGCGACGTCGACCCGGCGCCCGCCCGGTACACCCACCAGAGCCTGAACTGGCAGCCCTGCGCCCAACAGCCCGCGCTGGACTGCGCCGCCATGACCGCCCCGCGTGACTGGCACCACCCCGGCGTCGGGGCCGACCTGACCATCGCCGTCTCCCGGCACCGCGCCACCGACCCGGCCAAGCGCAAGGGCACCCTGCTGATGGCGGCCGGCGGGCCCGGCGGCTCCGGCCTGCTGCGCCCGGCCGGGCTGGCCGGCGCCGCCCCCGCGCTCGGCGCCGCGTACGACGTCGTCGGCTTCGACCAGCGCGGGGTCGGCGAGAGCACCAAGGCGGTCTGCCAGACCCCGGAGGAGTTCCAGGAGTTCCTGGCCGGCGACTACCGCGACCAGTCCCCGGCAGCCATCGACCGGGTCATCGCCAACTCGAAGAAGCTGGTCGCCGGTTGCCAGGAGCGCAGCGGGGACCTCCTCCCCTACCTGACCACCGAGCAGACGGCCCACGACATCGACCTGTTCCGCGGCCTGCTCGGCGAGCGCAGGCTCAGCTACTACGGCCCGTCCTACGCCTCCATGATCGGCGCCTACTACGGGACGCTCTTCCCGCACCGGGTCGAACGGATGGTGCTGGACAGCAACATCGGCTTCGACGGCACCTGGGAGGCCTTCGAGCTGGGCCAGCCGATGAGCTTCCAGCGCCGCTTCGACGAGGACTTCGTGCCCTGGCTCGCGGCCCGGGACGCCACCTACCACTGGGGCGCCACGCCGGAGCAGGTGCGGGCGCACTGGGAGCAGCGGCGGGCCGCGCTGCACGACTCCCCCATCGTCGAGGGCCCGGTGACGATCGGCCCGAACCAGCTGGACAGCCTCACCATGTCGGCGATCTACCGGGCGGCCAACTTCCCCGACCTGGCCGGGATCCTGGCCACCGTCGACGACTGGCAGGGCGCCGCTCCGGCGACCAGGGCGGCGGCCGCGAAGGCCTTCAACAGCTACCTCAGCCCGGAGTTCCTCGCCGAGTACTTCGCGGTGACCTGCAACGACACCCCGTGGACCAGGGACCTGGGCAGCTGGATCGAGCGCGGCGCCGAGAACACCGCCCGCTGGCCGCTGGCCGGGGCCCGGACGCTCGCCTTCAGCGCGGTCTGCGCCGCCTGGCCGGTCGCCCCGGCGCCCAAGGTCACGGTGACCGGCGCCCACCTGCCGACCACGCTGATGCTCAACTCGGTGCACGATCCGGCGACCTACTACGAGGCGGCGCTCGGCGCCCACCGCGCGCTGCGCGGCTCCAGGCTGGTCACCGTCACCGGGAGCGGCGACCACGGCCAGTACCCCACGTCCAACACCTGCGTCAGCGCGGTGGTCGAGCGCTACCTGCTGGACGGCACCGCACCGGGGCGCGACCTCACCTGCCCCTCCCCGCAGGCCGGTTGAGACCGGCCGCCGGTCAGTTCCGGGGCCGCGCCCGCAGTCTGCCCCGGAGCCAGGCGAAGCCGACGGCCAGCCCGGCGAAGCCTCCGACGGCGAGCTTGATCCCGGCCTTGGCGACGATCCAGCCGACCCACGGGACGCCCCACCCCAGCCAGTGGAACACGGCCAGCAGGACCGCGGCGCCGAACAGCGCCGCGAGCAGGGTGACCACGACGGCGGCGGCCCGTGAGAGCTCCCGCGGGCCGTCGGCGTGCTCCCCCGCGGCCGTGCCGTCCGGGTCGGCGGTCGGGTCCTTCGTCATCTCGTTCGTACCCCCCTCGGTCATGAGGGCGATGATACGGCGTCAGCGGTAGGCGTGGTGGGTGTCCCCGACGTGCTCGCCGGTCTCGTCGTCGGGGAAGCTGACGGCCATGGTGACGCGGTACTCGTGGACGTCCTCGCGGTGTCCCGGCACCCGCGCCCAGGCCAGCGAGTGCACCTCGGCCTCGGGGGCCTGCCGGCACCAGGCGGCGGCCTCCTCCAGGACGCCGGCGGGGGACCGCCCGGTGCACACCACGGCGGTGTACGCGGCGACCGCGACGTCCCCACCGGAGCGGCGGGTGCGCGACACCGCCCGGACGGCCGCGGCGGCCTGGGTCAGGTCACGGGCCAGGTCGTCCACCACCCGAGGGGGAGCCGGCAGGACGACCGTCCCCTCGGCGAGGGTCTCCGGCAGGTTCGGGCTCACGGTCTGGACCTCCATCCGCATCATCACGCGGCACAGCATGCCGGGCAGTCATTCCTGGCATGCCCATTTTCACCAGAACGTCACCCGTCCAGGGCCGAGTCGGGGTCGCGCCCTGGCGTCCCGACGTCCTTCCTGGTAGTGGCGCCACCGACGCCCTCCGACGTTCCAGCAGGTCAGGAGGGGCGGCAGCGGGCGGCGCCGGGGGGCCCGAAACGCCGCGGACGCACCACCCCCGTGCCCCGAACCGCCGGTCCGGCGCCCGGGAGCGCCCGTCCCACCGGTGTCGGCCCCACGGTCAACTCTCCGTACCGGAACGGGAGTTGCCGCCGGGTCGCGGTCGGGAGGCGGTAGGCGGCACAGGCGGCCGGACGGCACGGCGCCCGGCCGCACCCCCGCTGAGGTGCCGAGTTAACCCCTCGGAGGGCTCCGGTCCGCCTCCCGGTCACCCTGTCCCTGTCAGATCGTCGTGATACTAATCGTGGCGGCGGCGGGCCCGGTCCTCGGCTGGACGGGCACGATGACGACAGCTCAACCGTTCCGGAAGGGTCCGGACGGCAACGGGGAGGGGCAGCGGATGACGGTGCGGATCGGCAAGGCCAAGGACGGGCGGAAGGTCCGGATAGGCAAGCGGGTCACGGGGACGGCGGCGGCCTTCGCCGCGCTGGCCGCGCTGACCGGCTCTCAGGTGACGGGCATCGGGCTCGCCCCGGCCGCGGTCGCCGACGCCGGTCCGGCGAACGGCGCCGCCGATCAGGGCGCCGGCCGCTACCTGCCCGGCGGCGGCCCCTCGACGGACCTCCCCGGCACCTTCGGCACCGGCGTGCCGGCCGACGGCGGCGGCACCGTCCAGCTCCCGCAGCCTCCCGGCACCCTGCCCGGCCTGCCCTCGGCCGGCCCGTTCGCGGCCACCGGCCCCGCGCTGCCCGCCACCGTGCTCGCCGCCTATCGCCAGGCCGAGGCCTCGCTGGCGCAGCGCTCGCCGGGCTGCCACCTGCCGTGGCAGCTGCTCGCCGCGATCGGCCAGGTCGAGTCCGGCCAGGCCAACGGCGGCCAGGTGGACGCCGCCGGCACGACGCTGACGCCGATCCTCGGCCCGGCCCTGGACGGCAACGGCTTCGCCGCGATACCCGACAGCGACGGCGGCCGCTACGACGGCGACGCCCGCTGGGACCGCGCCGTCGGGCCGATGCAGTTCATCCCCTCCACCTGGGCCTCCTGGGGCGTGGACGCCAACGGCGACGGCAAGGCCGACCCGAACAACATCTTCGACGCCGCCGAGAGCGCCGGCCGCTACCTGTGCGCGGGCGGACGCGACCTCGCCGACCCGGCGCAGCTCGACCGGGCGATACTCAGCTACAACAACTCCGGCGAGTACCTGCGGACGGTGCGCAACTGGATGGCGCACTACGGCAGCGGCACGGTGACCACCGTCCCGAACCGTCCGGGCTCCCCGGTGCCGCCCGCCCCGCTGCCCTCGCCGTACCTCCCGGGCCTGCCCACCGGCGGTTCGGGCACGGGCACCGGCGGCACGCCCAGCACGGAGCCGCAGCCGCCCGCACCGGTCACGCCGACGCCGGACCAGTCGCCGAGCCCCCAGCCGACGACGACCCCGAGCCCCACCGCCACGCCCACGCCCGGCGGTTCGACCTCGCCGTCGGCGACGCCGACGACCACCCCGAGCGGCGGCGCCTCCCCGACGGCGACGCCGACCGGCACGCCCACCACGACTCCGACCGGTACGCCCACGGGTACCCCGACCGGTACGCCCACCAGCTGCCCGGACCCGACGGCCACCCCCACCGGCACGCCCACCCCGACGGGCTCCCCCTCCCCGGCCGCCACGCCCACCGGCACCCCGACGGCGACGCCCCTCCCGGGCTGCCCCACCCCCACCCCGACCGCGACGGACACCCCGAGCGGCGCGCCCAGCACCACTCCCAGCGCCGCCTTCTCGCCGTCGGCCGCCCCGACGAAGTGAGCAAAGGGGCGCGGTTCCTCCTGAGGAACCGCGCCCCGCTCAACCGGCGCTGCCTCACGGCCGCGCCGTTGTCCGCCCCGACCACCCGGAAGCGCCGGGCGACGGCCGGCGTTCGCCGAACCGCGGCCCGCCCGGATCAACGGATTCCTCCCCGCGCGCAACGGCCCCGGCCGGGCTCCGGCGCCGCGACGTCCACTGACGCCCGCGGCGCCGGGCACCCGCCCCAGCCGCTCAGAGGTGCTTGACCAGCTCCGGCATCAGGTCCTGGAAGGTCCGCCCGCTGGCGGGCTGGCCGATCGCGGTCATCTGCCAACCCGTGGCCGTGCGCTGCACCTTGGCCATGACCTGGGCGGTGTACGGGCCGCCGGCGGTGAGCGTGTAGCGGGCCAGCTCGACGCCGGTGGTCTCGTCCACCAGCCGGCAGAAGGCCGCCTCGACCTCCTGGAAGGTCTGCCCGGTGAAGGAGTTGACGGTGAAGACGATCTGGTCGACGTCGGCGGAGACGGCGGTCAGGTCGACCGTGATCGACTCGTCGTCGGTCGCGTCGCCCGCGCCGCCGACCAGGTTGTCCCCGCTGTGCCGGACCGAGCCGTCGTTGCTGTTGAGGTGCTGGAAGAACACCACGTCCACCGGACGCCCCTGGGCGAACAGCACCGCCGAGGCGTCCAGGTCGATCTCCCGGCCGGCGGCGAGCAGCTTGGCGAAGAAGCCCTTGCGCTCCGCCGCCTTCCAGCCGAGGCCCATCCGGACCAGGCTCAGTTGTCCACCGCCCGGCTTCTCCAGGCTGATCTTCTGTCCCTTGGCCAGCGAAACGCTCATCGCGTCCTCCTCGTTCTGCCACCGCCCGTGCCGCGAATCTACAGCACTGTAGAGAATTTATGATCATCGACGGCGCCCTGCGAGCACCCCTACCCCGAACTCCCCCGGACCTCACCCCGACAACGGTCCGCACACTGAGGGAACCGGCGGTCAGACGTCTGGCGTAGCCGTGGACCGCGACCGGACGACCGGGGCGGCACACGGTCTAGGGTCGGCCCCGGGACCGCCGCCGGCAACCACGGCGCGCCGTCCGCGCACCGATCGCCGTACGCCACGACCCACCGTGCCCACGATCCACCGTGCTCACCACTCGCAGTGCTCACGACCGTTCCCGGGCCAGGCCGACCCGCGCCGGCCCGCTCACGCTGGGGGGACCACCATGCCCGAGCAGCACGAAGGAACCGAACAGCACACCACCCCGGAACGCCCGGGGGGATCCCGCCTCGGCCGCCGCAGACTGCTCCGGGCCGGCCTCGGCGCCGGCGGCGCGCTGGCCACCGTCCGGCTGCTGAACGGCGGCGCCGCCTGGGCCGCCGGGCCGCCGCCCGCACCGGCCGCGGCCGAGGACTACGGAAACTCGGAGTACCAGGGCCAGTGGCCCACCTCCCACCTGGCCGCCGCCCCCGGGACCGCCGCGCAGACCTGGCCGGACTGGGCCCGCTACGCCCGCATCGCCGACGGCACCTTCAACGAGCCCGCCGACATGCAGAGCGCCGTGGACGCCCTCAAGGCGCAGGAGGTCAGCGTCATCGAGCTGGACACCCTGCTCTCCGACTGGCTCACCGACGCCCAGTTCGCCGCGCACATGGCCGAGGTGAAGCAGTTAACCGGCCTGGCCCACGCCGCCGGCCTCAAGGTCGTCATGTACTACCCGTCGCTGGAGCTGATCTCCCCCGGCGGTGAGAAGGGCCGCTCCTTCTACAAGAACGACCAGGGCAAGAACTGGGTCCAGCGCGACCTCGCCGGCAAGCCCAACGTGTTCTACGGCAGCGTGGTGGTCTGGGTCGACCCGGGCGACGAGAGCGTCTGGCTCAGCCCCAACTCGCCCTGGCGGGACTACTACCTCAAGCGGATCAAGGGCGTGGCCGCGACCGGCGTGGACGGCATCTGGCCGGACGTCCCGATCTACTTCGACGGCGTGCAGTCCTGGTGCGACGCCTCCACCTGGGGCGCCGCCGCGTTCAAGGCCGACACCGGCCTCGCCCTTCCCACGGCCGCGAACTTCGCCGACCCGGTCTTCCGCCGCTACGTCGAGTGGCGCCACCGCAACCTGCTCCAGTTCCAGCTGGACATCGCCGACGCGGGCCGCTCGGTCAACCCCGACCTGGTCACCTTCGTCGAGACCGTGTCGATGGACTACCGCTACGCCACCTCGATCGGCCTGGACGGCGGCTACCTGCGCCAGGCCCCCGGCGCCGTCAGCCAGGTCTGGGAGGTGGACATCCTCGGCAACTACGACGGCATGCGGCACGCCACCGCCTCCGACTGGGTCTGCCTGATCTCCATGTACAAGTACGCCCGCGCCGCCAGCGGCACCAAGCCGGCCTGGGCGTTCTCCTATGGCTGGCAGGCCGACGACGCCTCGCTGGTGATGTCCCAGCTGATCGCGGCCGGCTGCAACCCGTACGAGGTGAAGACCCCGTTCAAGAACGACACCGTGGACGCGGCGATGCGCACCCGGATGTACCGCTTCGTGCGCACCAACCAGACGAAGCTCTACGACCCGGCCTCGATCGCACAGGTCGGCGTCTACCACTCGGCGCCGTCCCGGGACTACGTGGCCCCGGGCGAGGGCAACGGGATGTACGTCAACGCCAAGGCCCCGGCCGGGATCGCCGACTGGTGGGGCGGCGACGACCCGCAGATGAGCTGCGCCTCGCTCCCCTGGCTCGGCGAGTTCCGGGGAACCGTCAAGGCGCTGGTCTACGCCCACGTCCCGTTCGACACGGTGTCCAGCCCCGGCCTGACCGCCGACGACCTGGCCCGGTTCAAGGTGCTGCTGCTGCCCAACCTCCAGGCGGTCTCGGACACCGAGGCGGCGCTGCTGCGCGGCTTCGTCTCGGCCGGCGGAACCATCGTGATCACCGGCCCGGCACCCACCGCGCTGGACGAACTCGGCGGCCAGCGCACCGAGTTCGCGCTCTCCGACGTGCTCGGCCTGCGCAAGGCCGACCCGCTTCCCACCGGCAAGCGGAACTCCTACGGCAGCGGAAGCTGTTGGTACGTCAAGGCACTGCCCGGGCTGAGCTACCTCACCAAGACCGACCAGGCCTCGGCGGACCAGCTGCTCACCGCCGTCCAGCAGGCCGCCCCGCCGGCGGTCACCCTCGCCGGGGACCGCCGGATCTTCCTGGACGCCCGGCGGCTCGGCGCCGACACCGTCGTCCACCTGGTGAACTTCACCAACTTCGGCGACACCCCGGCGGCGTTCCGCAGCGCACCCGCCAACTGCACGCTCTCCTACGCCCTCCCGGCCGGGGCGGGCGTCACCGCCGTCACCGTCGCGAGCCCGGACGGCACCGACCCGGCGCCCAAGGCCGTCCCGTACACCGTCACCGGCGCGACGGTCAGCGTGCCGCTGACCGTCGCCCAGTACTCGGTGGTGACGATCACCGTCGGCTAGCCGTTTCCAGGGGCCTGGATGCGCCAGAGGGCGGCGGGGTTGGCCTCGCCGCCCGGGGCGGACTCGAAGGCGATCCACTGCCCGTCCGGGGACCAGCTCGGCGCGCCGTCGTAGGCGGTGTCGTCGCGGGTCACCCGGACGGGAGTGCCGCCGCCCGCGTCCACCACGAAGACCTGGGCGTTCGGCAGGTCGCCGAGGTTGGAGGAGAAGACCAGGAAGCGGCCGTCCGGGGACCAGCTCGGGTCGGTGTGCTCGCCCGGCGCGTCGGTGACCCGCCGCAGTCCGCCGCCGTCCGCGTCCACCGTCCACAGCGACCAGTCCTCGCGGCCCGCGCTCCGCCGCTGGAAGACGATCCGGTCGCCCTTCGGGGACCAGTTCGGCTGCCGGTTGTCGGATCCGGTGCCCCGGCCGTCCACCAGCAGGACGGGCGCGCCGCCGCCGCGGCGGACCTTCCAGAGCGAGTCCTGCTCGGCCGCGTCGCCGTGCACCGCGGCGTGCTCCGGCTCCCAGCTCTGCTGGAAGACGATCCACTCGCCGTCCGGGGAGAAGCTCGGTTCGCTGTAACCGCTGCCGTCGGCGTGGCTGGTCACCCGCTCGGGGGTGCCGCCTGGCTTCATCAGCCAGACCTCGTCGTGCCCGGACTCCCGGTCGGTGGCGAAGGCGAAGGCGTCGGCGGCGGCGTTCCAGCTGCTGCCGGGGAGGTTGACGGCCGCCTTGTCGGGATCCTCCAACACCGTGCGCGGCGCGCCACCGTCCAGGGGCAGGATGCCGAGGGCAGCGGCGCCCTTGTTGTAGCCCTCGCTGAACTCGGTCAGCAGCACCGAGCGGCCGTCCGGGGCGAAGGCCGGGTTCTGCGCGCTGTGGCCGCCCCCGGCGCGGTAGAGCAGCCGGGCACCGTCGGCGCGGCGCTCGGCCCCACTCGGGGAGGTGCCGCTCGGGGCCGCGCCGGTCGGGGCCACGCCGGTCGACGACCCGCCGGCCGACGGCGCACCCGTCGGTCCGGGCGCCGGCTCCTCCTCGGAACCGGCGCCCGAGCTGCCGCAGCCGGCCAGGAGCACGACGGCAGCCAAGACCGCCGGGAGCATGCGAGTCCTCATGCCCCACAAGCTAGTTGACGATTCGTCAGTTGTCGTACGCCGCCAGGCGGATCAGGGCGCAGCCGTCCGGCAGGCCCCGCCGGCGCCCCCGCCCGTCAACCGCCGCTCCGCTCCAGCCGCACCAGCGCGTCCACCGCGACCCGGCTGCCCTGGCCGCCCCCGTTCACCTCGGCGCCCTCGACGCGCTCGGCGCTCTCGGCGCCCGCAGCGCCCTTGTGGCCCGGCTCGCCGCCGACCGTCCGGTGCACCCGCTCGGCGCGGACGGTGCGCAGCCCGCGGTCGGCGAGGTCCGCCAGGACGTCCTCCGGGGTGAAGAGCACGGCCGGGTCCTGCGGGCCGCCGACCCCCTCGGTGAGGTTGCTCAGGTCGTGCCCGATGACCAGCAGGGTGCCGCCGGGGCTGAGCGCGTCGGCGGCGCGGCGCAGCGCGGCCCGGCGCTCCGCGGCGGGGATCTGCAGGTAGGCGACCAGGACGAGGTCGTAGCCGGCGGCGGGGGCCTCGTAGGCGCGGGCGTCGCCGTGGCGCCAGGTGAGCCGGTCGGCGACCTCGTCGGGCAGCTCGGCGGTGAGCCGTTCGGCGCGCTCCAGGGCGACGGCGGAGAAGTCCAGTCCGGTGACCTCCCAGCCCTGGGCGGCCAGCCAGATCGCGTTGCGGCCCTCTCCGGCGGCCAGGTCCAGCGCGTGGCCGGGAGTGCGCCCGGCCAGTTCCCGGACCACCCACCGGTTGGGCGCGGCACCCCACACCAGCTCGCTCGCGGCGTAGCGGTCGTCCCAGTCCTGGCTGTCCATCGCGCGTCCTCCGTTCGACGGGCCTGCTCGTACCGGCCAACCTACCGGGCCGCCGCCGACCCGGCAGGGAACGGTCCAGCGGGCGGACACCCTTGACGGCGAATATTGGTCCAGTCCAATCTGTTCAGTCGTGACGTGCACGGGTCGGCCGCCCGTCGCGTCCGCACTCCGCTCGTCCGCACACCGCTCGTCAGCACGCGTCACCAGCCCGCGCGCCCCCACCGCGCCCGGGCCGGCTCCCCTCGGCCCGTCCCGGGCCACCGCACCGCCGGAACCCCCCACACATCCGGAGGACCCACCGCATGCACGACCGCGTCACGCCCGCACGGCCCGCCCACCCCGCCGGGGAGCGCGCCGACCGCCGGGCCGCCCAGCGCAGAAGAGCCACCGCACTGGCCCTGGCCGCCACGCTGACCACCAGCGGCGCCGCCATCGCCCTCACCTTCGGTTCCGCCTCGGCCGCCCCGGTCAACCTGCTGACCAACGGCGACTTCGAGACCGGCACCCTGGCCGGCTGGACCTGCTCCAACGGCTCGGTCGTCACCACCCCGGTGCACGGCGGGAGCCGCGCGCTCGCCGGCGCCGCCTCGGCCGGCGACACCGCGCAGTGCCAGCAGACCGTCACCGTCCAGCCGAACACCACGTACACCCTGGCCGGCTGGGTCCAGGGCAGCTACGTCTACCTGGGCGCCACCGGCACCGGCGTCAACTCCTCGGCCTGGACGCCGGGCGCGACCGGCTGGAACCAGCTGAGCACCACCTTCACCACCGGCGCCACCACCACCTCCGTCACGGTCTTCACCCACGGCTGGTACGGCACCGGCACCTACTACGCGGACGACCTCACGCTGACCGGCCCGGCCGGCCCCACCTCGTCCACCAGCCCGACGGCCACCGGCAGCCCGACCGCCACGGCCAGCCCGACGGCCACCGCGAGCCCCACCGCCACCGGCAGCCCCACCGGGAGCCCGACGGCGACCGGCAGCCCGACGGGCACCCCCACGACCACCACCCCGACCCCGACGGCCACCGCGAGCGGCCCGGCCGGGGACGGCAAGGTCACCACCCCGACCGGCTTCGCGGTCACCAGGACCACCTCCAACGCGGTGGTGCTCACCTGGCAGCCGTCCACCCTCACCAGCGGCGACGGCCCGGTCGCCTACAAGGTGTGGTCCAACGGCCAGCTGGTCGCCACCTCGATGGGCACCTCCGTCGCGGTCAGCTCGCTGCTGCCGGGCAGGAGCTACACCTTCAGCGTCCAGGGCTACTCCGGCAGCCACGCCTCCGCCCAGTCCGCGCCGGTGAGCACCACCACCGCGGCCGCCCCCGCCCAGCAGCCGATCCGCTCCGCCTACTTCGACCAGTGGGGCGTCTACGAGAACGCGTACAACGCCAAGAACGTCGACACCAGCGGCGCGGCGGGCAAGCTGGACGTCGTCCACTACGCGTTCGCCAACATCGACCCGACGAAGTTCACCTGCTTCCAGGCGGTGAAGGCCTCCGACTCGGCCAACGAGTCCAACCCGAACGCCGGTGACGGCGCGGGCGACGCCTACGCCGACTACCAGGCCGACTACAGCTCCGCCACCAGCGTGGACGGCAGCAGCGACACCTGGGAGCAGCCGCTCAAGGGCAACTTCAACCAGCTGCGCCAGCTGAAGGCCAAGTACCCGAACCTGCGGTTCACCATCTCGATCGGCGGCTGGACGTACTCCAAGTACTTCTCCGACGCGGCGGCCACCGACTCCTCCCGCAAGGCCTTCGTCTCCTCGTGCGTCGACATGTTCCTCAAGGGAAACCTGCCGACCGGCGTGGCCGGTGACGCCTCCGGCGGCGCGGCCTCGGCGGCGGGCCTCTTCGACGGCGTCGACCTCGACTGGGAGTACCCGGGCTCGGCCGGCGGCCACACCGGCAACCACTACTCCGCGGCCGACAAGCAGAACTACACCCTGCTGCTCAAGGAGTTCCGCACCCAGCTGGACGCCCTCGGCGCCGCCCAGGGCAAGCGCTACCTGCTGACCGCCGCACTGCCCAGCGGCCAGGACAAGGTCGCCCAGCTGGAGACCGACAAGATCGGCGCCTACCTGGACTACGCGGACGTGATGTCCTACGACATGCACGGCGCGTGGGACGCCACCGGCCCGACCAACCACCAGGACCCGCTGCACGACAGCCCGGCCGACCCGACCACGCCGATCACCCCGGGCACCCGCAAGTACAACGTGGACACCACGCTCGCCGCGTACACCACCGGCCTGCCCGAGTACGGCATCCCCGGCGGCTTCCCCGCGAACAAGATCGTGCTGGGCATCCCGTTCTACTGGCGCGGCTGGACCGGCGTCCCGGCCGGCTCCAACTACGGCCTGTACCAGAGCGCGACCGGCCCGACGGCGAAGAAGCCGCTGAGCCAGGAGGCCGGCCTGGCCGCCTGGAAGGAGCTCAACCCGACCGCGGCCCAGACCCACTGGGACCCGGTCACCGAGAGCAGCTGGGTCTACGACGGCACCAACTTCTGGACCGGTGACACCCCGCAGGCCGTCCAGGCGCGCGGGGCCTACGCCAAGGCCAAGGGCCTGGGCGGGCTGTTCGCCTTCTCCCTGGAGAACGACGACGCCTCCGGCACCATGCTCAACTCGATGGACAGCAGCCTTCGCTGACGTTTCGTCACGCTTCGTCAGAAATCAGTGATGGCCCGCGCGGAGACTCCGCGCGGGCCATCCGCGGTCTTCCCGTCCCGGGCTCGGCCGGCGCGACCCGGCCGGCCGCGGCTCAGCGCGGCGGCACCGGGTCGGTCGCC